>NZ_JBEXTZ010000008.1:0-137729 GCF_040614195.1 Amycolatopsis sp. NPDC006125 | reverse complement strand
TGGCGCCCGCAAACCAACGGCAAGGTCGAACGCTTCCACCGCACCCTGCTCGAGGAATGGGCCTACCACCAGCCCTACACCTCAGAAACCCACCGCCAAACAGCGTTCCCCGACTGGCTGCACTGGTACAACTACCACCGACCCCACACCGGCATCGACGGCCACACCCCAGCCAGCCGCGGAACCAACCTCACCAAACAACACACCTAGAACCAGCGCTCGAGCACCTGCGCGACGCCGTCCTCGCTGTTCGGGCTCGTCACCTCGTCCGCGATCGCCAGCACCTCGGGGTGCGCGTTGGCCATCGCCACGCCGTGCCCGGCCCACTTGAGCATCTCCAGGTCGTTGGGCATGTCGCCGAACGCGATGATCCGCTCGACCGGCACGCCGAATCGCTCGGCAACCTCGGCCAGCCCGGTCGCCTTCGTGATGCCGTGCGCCGCGATCTCGATCAGCCCGCCGCTGGCGGAGAACGTGATGTCCACCGACTCGTCGAGCACCGCGCGCGCCGCCCGCGCCATCTCGTCCGACGTCATGTCCGGGTGGCTGACCAGCAGTTTCACCGCAGGCCGCCCGACGATCTCGGCCCGGGACACCGGCACGCCCTCGCCGTCGCCCCACGGGTTGTGGTAGCCGTGCTCGACCACCAGGTGCTCGACGTCGGGGTCGAGCGCGCGGCGGCCGACCCGTTCGGCGGCGAACCCGGCGCCCGGCAGCGCCTTCGTCAGCTCGTGCACGGCGTCGTTGAGCATCATCGGCTCCAGCGCGCCGTGCACCCCGACCACCTCGTCCTTGCCGATGTCGTACAGCACGGCGCCGTTCGCGCACACTGCGTAACCGGTCAGGCCGCCGGCCTGCGCCACCGACGGGATCCAGCGCGGCGGGCGGCCGGTGGCGAGCACGATCGGGATCCCCGCTTCCGTGGCGCGGCGCAGCACGGCGGCGGTGCGGGGGGACATCCGTTCCATCGGGTCGAGCAGGGTGCCGTCCACATCCGACGCGATCAGCAGGGGTTTCTCCACACCCCCATTGTCCCCTGGGGTCCGGGCCGACGGATTGTCGGTGCTGACCGATAGCGTGGGCCGGTGCGCGTTGGCATCGTGATTCTTCCCGAGGACCGGTGGTGGGCGGCCGAGCCGAAGTGGCGGGCCGCCGAGGAGTACGGCTTCGACCACGCCTGGACCTACGACCACCTCGGCTGGAGAACGCTGGTCGACGGCCCGTGGTTCGCCGCAGTGCCCACCCTGACCGCCGCGGCCATGGTGACCTCCACGATCCGGCTCGGCACGTTCGTCGCCTCGCCCAACTTCCGCCACCCGGTGCCGTTCACCCGCGAGCTGATCACCCTCGACGACGTGGCCGACGGTCGTCTCATCCTGGGCATCGGCGCGGGCGGCCTGGGCTACGACGCGGGCGTGCTGGGCGGCGAGGAGCTCACCCCGCGTCAGCGGTCGGACCGGTTCGCCGAGTTCGTCGAGGCGCTGGACGGCCTGCTCATCACCGACGGGTTCGACTACGAGGGCACCTATTACACGGCCCGCGGCGCCCGCAATCTGCCCGGTTGCGTGCAGCGGCCGCGAATTCCGTTCCTGATCGCCGCCAACGGGCCGCGCGCGATGAAAGTTGCCGCAACTTATGGTGGCGGCTGGGTGACCACCGGTCCCCGGGTGGAAACGCTCGACGAGTGGTGGCAGGGCGTCGCCGAGCTGTCCCGGCGCTTCGACCAGGTGCTGGCCGAGAACGACCGGACGGGTGAGGACGTCCACCGGTACCTCAGCCTCGACTCGTCCCCGGTGTTTTCCCTGGTCAGCGCTCAGGCGTTCACCGACGCGGCCGGTCGCGCCGCCGAGCTCGGCTTCACCGACGTGGTCGTGCACTGGCCGCGTTCGTCCGGTCCGTACGCCGGTCGCGAGGCCGTGCTCGAAGAAGTGGTGGCCGACGTGCTCCCGGGCCTGCGCGAAGCGCAATAGTGAATGTGGGTGCGATTGCCCTCAGTAGCGTCGGTACCCTCGCTTCCCGTGAGCGAGCACACGAGCAACACTGACGTCACCGACGCCGAATTCGCCGGGTACGACCTGGTCGTCGTCGGCTCCGGCTTCTTCGGGCTGACGGTCGCCGAGCGCGCGGCCAGCCAGCTCGGCAAGCGCGTGCTCGTGCTGGAACGGCGTTCCCACCTGGGGGGCAACGCCTACTCCGAGGCCGAGCCGGAGACCGGCATCGAGGTGCACCGCTACGGCGCGCACCTGTTCCACACGTCGAACAAGCGGGTCTGGGACTACGTCAACCAGTTCACCGAGTTCACGAACTACCAGCACCGCGTGTTCGGCAAGTACAAGGGGCAGGTCTACCCGCTGCCGATGAACCTGGCGCTGATCAACCAGTTCTTCGGCAAGTCGCACACGCCGGACGAGGCCCGCGCGCTGATCGCCGAGCAGGCCAGCGAGATCAACACGGCGGACGCGCAGAACTTCGAAGAGAAGGCCATCTCGCTCATCGGCCGCCCGCTGTACGAGGCGTTCTTCCGCGGCTACACCGCCAAGCAGTGGCAGACCGACCCGAAGGAGCTGCCCGCGGGCAACATCACCCGCCTGCCGGTGCGCTACACCTTCGACAACCGGTACTTCAACGACACCTACGAGGGCCTGCCGGTCGACGGCTACACCGCCTGGCTGGAGCGGATGGCCGACCACGAGCTCATCGAGGTCCGCCTGAACACCGACTACTTCGACGTCCGCGACCGCATCCCGGCAGGCACGCCGACCGTCTACACCGGCCCGCTGGACCTCTACTTCGGCTACTCCGAGGGCCGCCTCGGCTGGCGCACGCTCGACTTCGAGCAGGAGGTCGTCCCCACGGGTGATTACCAGGGCACGTCCGTCATGAACTACAACGACGAGGACGTCCCCTTCACGCGGATCCACGAGTTCCGCCACTTCCACCCGGAGCGCGACTACCCGAAGGACAAGACGGTCATCGTCCGCGAGTACTCGCGCTTCGCGAACGACGACGACGAGCCGTACTACCCGATCAACACCCCGGACGACCGGGCGAAGCTGGAGCGGTACCGGGAGCTGGCGAAGGCCGAGGCGCGCGAGCGCAACGTGCTCTTCGGCGGCCGCCTCGGCACCTACAAGTACCTGGACATGCACATGGCCATCGGTTCGGCGCTGTCGGTCTTCGACAACAAGATCGCCCCGCACCTGACCGAGGGCGCCCCCCTGGACGGGAGCATCGATGCTTGAGAAGAAGCCGGAGCGCGCCGCTGAGATCGAGGTGCTCTCCAAGGTCCAGGGCGCCCTGAAGCGCCCGGCCACCGTGAAGGCCGCCCGTGGCCTGTCCCACTTCGGTGAGCACGCGATCGGGTGGTTCGCCGCCGGTCTCGTCGGTGCCGCGGTGGACCGCAAGCGCCGCAAGGACTGGCTGGTCGCGGCCGCCGGCGTGGTGGGCGCGCACGGCGCGTCGATCGCCGTGAAGCGCGTGGTCCGGCGGCCCCGCCCGCAGGACCCGAGCGTCGAGGTCCTGGTGGGCACACCGAGCCGGTTGAGCTTCCCGTCCTCGCACGCCACGTCCACTACGGCGGCGGCGGTGCTCTACTCGGGATTGACCGGGCGTAACCTGGTTCCCGCGCTCGTCCCGCCGATGTTGGCGTCCCGGCTCGTGTTGGGGGTGCACTACCCGACCGATGTGCTCGCCGGCGCCGCGCTCGGCGGTGTGGTCGGAGGTCTGCTGCGCAGGAAAATCCGCAAAAAGGGGTAGGGAACCACCCGTGACCAAATCAGTGAACAACGCCGCGGAAGCCGAGATCGTGGACGAAACCAGCGAAACGGCCGAGGCGAAGACCGCGCAGTCGGCGGAGACGGCCGAGCCGGCCGAGACGACGACCGAACCGGCTCCGGCGGCCAAGCGCGGCCCGGTGGGCATGGTCCTCGGCGTCGCCAAGACCGCACGGCCGAAGCAGTGGGCGAAGAACGTCCTGGTCTTCGTCGCGCCGTTCACCGCGGCCCAGATCACCAACGGTTCGGTGCTGCTCGACGCGGTCATCGCGTTCGTGGCGTTCAGCCTGGTCGCGTCGTCGGTGTACCTGATCAACGACGCGGTCGACGTGGAGGCCGACAAGGCGCACCCGACCAAGCGGAACCGGCCGATCGCGGCCGGGATCGTGCCGGTGCCGGTCGCGTACGCGGCCGCGGTGCTGTTCTTCGGCGTCGGCCTGGGGCTGTCGTTCCTCGCGAGCCCGGAACTGGCCATCGTGCTGGGGGTCTACGAGGCGGTGCAGCTGGGCTACTGCTTCGGCCTCAAGCACCAGCCGGTGATCGACCTGGCGATCGTCGGGTCCGGCTTCCTGATGCGCTCGATCGCCGGTGGTGTCGCCGCCGGCATCGCGCTGTCGCAGTGGTTCCTGCTGGTCACGGCGTTCGGTTCGCTGTTCATGGTCGCGGGCAAGCGCTACGCCGAGATCATGCTCTTCGAGCGCACCGGGGCGAAGATCCGCTCGTCGCTGAAGAAGTACTCGGCGAGCTACCTGCGTTTCGTGTGGGCGACCGCGGCGGCGATCCTGATCATGTCGTACTCGCTGTGGGCGTTCGAGCTGCGTGAGGGCGCCGACCAGTCCGTGTGGCCGGTCATCTCGATGGTGCCGTTCGTGATCGCCGTGCTGCGCTACGCGGTCGACGTGGACGGCGGCACCGCGGGCGCGCCCGACGAGATCGTGCTCAAGGACCGGATCCTGCAGGTCCTCGGCGTGCTGTGGGTCGCCACCCTCGGGATCACCTTCTACCTGTGACGACCACCTTGGCCCGGCCCGGCGGCGGCACGTCGACCGAACCCGCACCGCGCCCCGCGCTGACCCGCCTCGGACCCGGCCGCACGCTGGCCGAGCTCGTGCTGGGCACGGTCGCGGCGGTCGTGTTCAGCCTGGTCCTGCAGTTCGGCTCGAACAAGCTGGGCGTCGACCCGGGCACGTACGTGCCGGACGCGCTGGTCAACCTGGCCGTCGCGGTGATCGTCGTCGTGTTGTTCGGGTCGCTGGTCTACAGCGGCGCGGCCCGCTGGCCGCTGTGGGTGCGCCTCGGCGGCAGCTGGGCTGCGCTGACCGCGCTGTCCACCCTGCTGCTGGCGATCCCGCTGCAGGGCACCCGGTTCTTCCTCGGCGGCTCCAGCGTGGACAACACGTTCCGCCTGCAGTACCTGGAGCGCTTGACCGAGACGGCCGGGCTGGCCGATGTGAACTACCACGGGCTGGCCGCCTACTACCCGGGCGGCTGGTTCTGGCTGGGCGGCCGGTTCGCGAACCTGCTCGGGCTGGAGGGCTGGGCCGCCTACAAGCCGTACTCGATCACCTGGGCCGCGGTGTCCGGGGTGGTCGCGTTCGTGTTGTGGAGCCTGGTCGTGCGGCGCCGGATGGCGCTGCTGGCCTCGGTCGCCACGATCCTGGCCGGGTTCGTCGCCCTCGGGCCGGAGGAGCCGTACGCCTGGCCGACCACCGCGTGGCTGCCGCCGGTCATGCTGCTGGCCTGGCACGCGCTGCGCTCGCGTGAGCGGGTGCCGGCCTGGACGCTGCTGCTGATCGGCGTCTACCTGGGCTTCTCCGCGGTCACCTACACGCTGCACGTCGCGTACGGCGTGGCGGCCGTGGTGGTGCTGGCGCTGGTCGTGCTCGCGCTGGACGTCCGCGCGGGGCAGCAGCCGTGGCCCGTGGTGCGGCGGTTGCTGCTGCGCCTGGTGGTCATCGGCGTGGTCACGGCGGTGCTGGCCCTGATCACGTGGGGCCCGTTCATCCTGGCGGGCGGGCTGGGCAAGCCGAACGTCGCCGCGCACTTCCTACCCGAGATCAGCGCCTACTTCCCAATGCCGTTCACCTCGGCGAGCGCGTTCGGCGTGCTGTGCCTGGCCGGTCTGGTGTGGCTGGTGCTGCGCGCCCGCCGCGACCCGGTCGCGCTGGTGATGCTGGTGCTGACCGCGCTGGTCTACGCCTGGTTCGCGTTGTCGAACCTCGCGCTGCTGGTCCGCACCACGCTGCTGTCGTTCCGGTTCATCGTGACCGTCGACGTGGTGCTCGCGGTGGCCGGCGTGTTCGCGCTCGTCGAGCTGGTGCGGGTGCTGCCGAGGCTGATCGGCCGGGTCCGCCCGGTGCGGACGGTCGCGTTCGCGCTGGCCGTGCTCGGCGCGGTATCGGTGTCCCAGACGATCGTGGGCACGACCATGAAGGACTCGGTGGACACCGCCGAGTCCGACTACTACCCGGACGGCTGGACCGCGAGCTTCGGGCACGACCCACAGCAGGACGGGTACTGGACGCCGCAGCTGATCAGCACGATCGCCGAGCTGACCGGTCGGCCGCCGACCGGCAACATCGTGTTCTCGGCGCACGACCGGCTGCTGTCGTTCGAGCCGTACTGGGGTTTCCAGCAGACCACGCCGCACTACGCGAACCCGCTGGCCGGCTACACGCAGCGCAACGACGAGATCCGGTCCTGGGCGACCGCCCGGGACTCGGCCGACCTCCTCGCGCGGCTGCGGACGAACCCGCACGAGGCGCCCAACGTCTTCGTGCTGCGCCGCGGCGACGACGGGAAACTGCTGGCGCCGGTCGTGTCCGACACGTTCCCGCGTGCCGTGCCGATCCGCGTCGACGAGGTCGAATTCGCGCCGGAACTGTTCTCGGCGCCCGAGTTCGAGCGGCGCGACGTCGGGCCGTTCACGGTGATCGTGGACTCTTCGGCACCACCGATTAGCTGAATGTGTGAGTTTCTCGTAAACTGCTCCGCACACACCCGTTGATCGGAAACGCAGAGGGGGCTCCGGCGTGACCTACCCCCTGTACCGCACCGGCACGATCGCCGTCGTGGACGGCGTCGCGCACCCGGTTTCGTATGCGGCGGGCGACAACTACGTGCACTTCCCGCAGGTGCGGGACGCGAGACCGGCGCCGTTCCCGCGCCAGGAACTCGCCGGCCCGGTTCCGGTGGAGATGTGTGAACGCGTTTTCTCGGTGCAGGTCTACGCCACCTACCGGGACCACCGCGTGATGGTCGACGCGGCGTACGAGAACGGCACCGCACGCGTTCTGGATGCCGAATGGGACCACGAGTGGGCCACCATCAACGGTTTCGTCCAGGAGAACTCCTACGAGTACTACAAGACCGTCGACATGCGGGATCTGCGTGACTACGCGGAACGGCAGAACGACTTGTTGTTCACGCGGTGGCGGGCGGCGCGGTTCGCGCGGCCGGTCGAGGGCATCACGCCGCACGGCGGCTGGCCCAACGGCCAGGCCGCGGTCGTCAGCGGCCGCCCGCGGTCCGGTGTGCTGGAGACCGAAGGCGGCCGGGTCGCCGAGGTGAGCACGCGCGCGGAGTACCTCGGTTCGTCGTGTGAGGTAGCGGGGATCACTTTGGACGGTTCGGTCGGAGTGCACTACCTGGGCAGCGATTTCGAGCGCGCCGAGGCCGACGGGTTCCGCCCTGGTCCGGACGGCCGCTGGTCCAAGACGGTGCACATCTTCGACCTGGCGCGCTACCACGAGGTCCACCGGGACCTGCTGTTCGACCAGTGGCGTGAGTCGAGGGATAGCCTGGCCCGATGAGGCAACCACGGAACCAGGCCCGGGCGTGTGCGTGAAGTGACACAGGTTCTGGACGTTTCAGACGAGGTCGACCGCACCGCTCGCCGGCCGCGCCGGTCGCTGCCCGGGAATCCGGAGTTCTGGCTCACCGGGGCGCTGGCCGCGCTGGTCGGCGTGGTGTTCGTGGCCAGTGGCATGGCGTGGAACCAGGGCAAGCTGATCGCGCCGCTCGACGACGTCTACATCCACCTGCAGTACGGGCGGCAGCTGGGACTGGGGCACTTCTTCCAGTTCAACACGGGCGACGACATCAGCGCCGGGGCGAGCAGCCTGTTGTACGCGCTGGTGCTGGGTGCGGCGTACCTGGTGGGGTTCCACGGCACGTTCTTCCTGGCCTTCGCGATGGGGTTCGGCATCCTGTGCTTCGCGCTGGCGACCGGGCTGGTCACGGTGCTGGGCACGAAGCTGGTGTCGCGTTCGGTCGGCGTGTGGTCGGGTGTCCTGGTCGCGTTGAGCGGGCCGCTGGCGTGGGGTTCGGCCAGTGGCATGGAGGTCGGCCTGGTCATGCTGCTGGTGGTCGCGACGCTGCTGGCGTTCGTGACCGAGCAGCCGTGGGCGCGGTTCCGGTGGACGCCGATCCTGGGCGGCCTGCTGGCGCTCGTGCGGACCGAGGGCCTGATCCTGGCGGTGACGCTCGCGTTCGCGGCGTTGTGGACGGTGTGGGCGCACCGGCACATGACGCGTCCACGGCGGACGGTGCTGCGGGCACTGTGGACACTGCTGCCGATCGCGGTCGGCGTGGCGCAACTGCTGTTCTACAAGATCGCGACGGGGACGGCGTCGGCGAACGGCATCCAGTCGAAGTCGTTCCTGCACGACCGGCCGGTGTTCTGGCTGAGCGAGTTCGCGGACCGCACGATGGCGAACGCGCGGGCGTTCGTGAGCATCTTCCTGGGTTTCGACGGGCAGGACTACGCGTTCCCGGGTGCGTTGCTGGTGTTCGCGGCGGGGATGGTCTACGTGTTCCTGACGCGGCCGACGTGGCGGCCGATGCTGTACGCGCTGGCGGCCGGGTTGCTGCTGATCCTGGTGTCGGTGTCCACTTTGAACACCGCGCTGGTGCACGAGCTGCGGTACGTGCAGCCGTTCATGCCGGTGTTCGTGCTGTTCGTGGTGATCGGCGTGTACGGGCTGAGCCGGATCGCGGCGCGGGAGCGGGCGCGGCGGATCTCGCTGCACGGCGCGCTGGTGGTGGTGCTGGTGTTGTCGCTGGCGACGCTGCCGAGCTGGTCGGTGCGGTTCGGCCGGGCGACGGCGGCCATTCGCGACACGGACGTGTCGGTGGCGCAGTGGGTGCGGGGGAACCTGCCGCCGGGTTCGGTGGTGGCGGTGAAGGACGTCGGCGCGGTCGCGTACTTCGGCGGGCACCGGGTGCTGGACCTGATCGGCCTGGGCACGAACGGTTTCGCGGCGCCGGCGAACAACGGCACGGGTTCGTTGTACGAGGCGTTGAAGCACCTGCCCGCGGCGGAGCGGCCGGAGTACTTCGCGGTGTACGACCCGTGGCCGGGGCCGTCGATGGAGCCGTTGAAGGACGTCGGGGTGTTGCGGACGCCGTCGGAGATGAGCTTCGAGGTGCAGGCCCAGCCGGATCTGGGTGGGCGGTTGATCGTCCCGTTCCGCTGGCTGAACGTGTACGAGGCGGACTGGTCGCTGGCGGGCAGCGGCGACTCCCAGGCGGTGCCCGGTGAGCTGCGGGACTACGTGAACGTGGGTGACCTGCGCAGCGAGGGGGAGCACGGGTACGAGCCGGTGCTGGCCCAGGTGGGCACGCAGCCGTGGACGTCGCTGGGCCGGGTGGGCGACGTGATCGACAGCGCGAGGCCGATCGTCGGCGGGGAGAGGTTCACGGCGCACAACCTGGTGCCCGGCCGCCCCCTGACGCTGACGTCCCGCACGGCGATGCACGGCACGGTGTTCGACATGCGGGTGCTGGTCAACGGCGTGGAGGCGGGCGTCTGGACGCGTGATTCCCAGCAGGGCACGTGGTCGACGTACAGCTTCACGGTGCCGGCCGAGCTGGTGACGGGGCCATCGGTGGAGGTCGAGATCCAGCAGCCGCGCCCGCTGCTGAACCCCTACCCGGACTACACCTCGTACGGCTACTGGCTGAGCCAGTAGACCGGGGTTCGCGCCTCTGCTGTGCGCGAACTTTGTTGCCGAACAAGATCGGCGGCTGGTGTGCTGGACGCATGAGTGACGAGAAGCCCGCACTGGTCCTGCACTTGGCGACCGGCGGTGAGCCGCTGCTGTTCGCGCTGCCGCCGGAGGACGTCGAAGAGCTCGAAAAGGAGCTGCACCTGCTGCTCGAGCACGGCTCGGTGCAGACGGTGAAGACCAAGGAGGGGGCAAAGGTGAGCGTGAACTTCAGCCAAGTGGCCGTCGCGTACATCGATGACCTGCAGCGGAAGAACAAGGTCTTCGGCCTGCGCTGACCCGCCCGCCGGCCCGGTTCGGCAGGGAAGTCCGCCACGGCCGCGCGAGCCGCCCAACGGCGGCGCCACGTGGGTGCCGTTCATGCGGGCGCGAGCGACCCAGCGGTGGCGGCACGGTTGGCCCAGCGGCGATGGCACGTGGGAGCCCGTCGCGGTCACACGAGTGGCCCAGGGGCGATGGCACGTGGAGACCGGTCGCGCCCGCATGAGTGGGCAAGTGGTGGCGACCCGGACGGTTCGGCGGCAGTGCCACGTGAGAACGGTTCGTGCCCACGCGAGCGGCCAGTGGTGGCTGCACGGTTGGCCCAGCCGTCGTTTACGAGGGGGCCGGCCGGGCACCCACGAGCGGCCCAGCGAAGGCGTGACGAAAGGGCCAGCCTCGCGTCCCCCGCGAGGAGCTCAACCGCGCGCTCATGAAAAGCCCAGGCACGCGCCGCGAGAGGTCCAGCCGCGCGCTCGCGACAAGCCCAACCGCGCGCTCGCGACAAGCCCAGCCGCGCGCTCGCGACAAGCCCAGCCGCGCGCTCGCGACAAGCCCAGCCACGCCCCACCAGCCAACCCCGCCCACCCACAAACACCCAAGAACAAAACCGGCCCTGCCGCAGAAGCAGCAGGGCCGGCCAAAAGCCGAAAAACCTCAGAGCCGGTACAACCGCTTCCAGTTCTCGCGGCTCGTGAGCTGCGGCAGGGCGCGCTTGTACTGAGCCTGTACCGCGTGCCCCTCCTTGCGGAGCCGGTTCAGGGTCTTCATCGCGCGCTTGCCCAGTTCGAACATGCGTTCCCGGTCGTACTTGCGCACCCGCACGCCCTCCTGGGACGCGTCGGTCACCACGGCGGTGTCGAAGAGTGCCACGTGCCACCAGTGAGCCTCATCATTGGGCACGGCGCCCAGCGCGAACCGGGACCGGCCGCGCAGCCGGTCGAAGACCCGCTTCACCAGGATCAGCCGCTGCAGCGCGGGACGCGGCGCGGCGTTGATGATCCCGATGTCGTTGGACGCGATGCCGGGCACCTCGGTGGCGTCGTGACGCTTCGTCTCCGGGTACTGGGCCCGGATGGCGCGAATTTCCTGCATCGCGGCGACACCGCCGTCCTCCAGGATCGACGGGCCCTCCAGGAAGTCCTCGACCGCCTTGATCAGCGTGTGCGTCAACCCGTACTGCATGCCCAGCAGGTACCGCACGACCTGGGCCATCAGCGTCCGGCACACCACGTTCAGGTTGAAGTCACTGTGCAGCGCCGCGGTGATGATCGAGTTGCGCAGGTTGAAGTACCGGTGCCACTCGTCCCAGTCCTTCCAGTGGAAGTCCGCGTGCCAGACACCCGCGCCGGGCAGGGTGACCGTCGGGAAGCCGTGCGCCCGCGCCCGGTAGCTGTACTCGGCGTCGTCCCACTGGAAGAAGAACGGCATCGGGTACCCGATGGCCTTGACCACCTCGTAGGGGATCAGGCACGACCACCAGCCGTTGTAGCCGGCGTCGAGCCGCTTCTCCTGGCGGTTCGGCTCGCCGGTCTCCTCGTCGACACCCAGCAGGTCGGCCGTGTGCAGGCTGTGCTCGACCGGCACCCCCGGCTCCAGCTTCTCCAGCCGCGCGTACTCGGCACCCACGTGCAGCTGGTGCGGGTGCAGCAGGTTCAGCATCTGCCCGCCGACGATGACCGGGTTCGCGGCCATGTTCGAAAACGCCGTCATCCGCACGACCAGGTCCGGCTCGAGCAGCACGTCGTCGTCCATGAACAGCACGTTCGCGTGCTCGGTCTCGGTGTGCCCAGCCACCTCGTACAGGCCGCGGGTGAAACCGCCGGCGCCACCGAGGTTCGGCTGGGTGATGTACTTCAGCTTGTCGCCGAGGTCGGCCGCCACCTGCGCGAACCCGTCGCGCGAGTCGACGCGGTCGGTGCCCTGGTCGGCGACGTAGATGGCGTCCAGGGTGTCCAGCGACTGGAGGTCACCGGCCAGCGCCTGCAGGTTCTTCAGGCAGTCGTCGGCGCGGTTCATCGTGCAGATGGTCACCGCGGTCGGCCGGATCTTCTCCGGCGGCTCGACGGTCCACCGCACCCGCTCCACGGTCAGCCGCTGCCCGGCCTGGGTTTCCAGGTCCAGCCACAGCGCGCCGCCGTCGTAGAACTTGTCGATCTTGACGTCGAACGCCACGACCGCCCCGTCGGCGCCCTCGACCTCGCGCGCCTCGATCGTGCGCGGCTCGCCCTCGACGTCGGACGCGCGCACCGCGAGCTGGCCCGCCCCGCTCACGACCGCCTCGACCCGGACCTGGCGCACCTTTGTCCAGCGCTGCCAGTAGCTGGCCGGGAACCGGCCGAAGTAGGTGTTGCCGGACACGCGCGCCGACGGCTCCAGCGTCACGCCGTCGCGCCCGCGGTTCACGACACCCTCGAGCACCTCGGAGTAGAGGTCCTTGGAAACGATGGGCGACGGCCCGGCGTACAGCCCGCGCTGCGCGGTCAGGCGGCCCTGCGGAACGTGTTCGGCGAACGTGGTCTGGTCCTGCATCGCCTGGGCTCCGTTGGTCTTCGCCTTCGCGGGGGCAGGCTGTCCCGCGGCAGTCTTGCCGGCCATCAGTTCTCAGTCCTCCAGGGGAATCCGACTAGCGCCAGCCAAGTTACACGGGTCACCTGTGAAGGAATCACGAGCCGGACTCCGGCGAAACATCGGTCACACCTTGTTCGCGGAAGACAACCCACTTGAGCATCACGAAGTTGATGGCGGTCGCGGTGCCCTGCGAGATCACCCACGCGACGGTCGGCTTGAACGCGAACTCGCCGAGCACGTGCAACATCAGCGCGTTCATGCCGACGGCCACGAAGAAAGTGACGCCGTACAGCAGGACGAAGCCGCCGATCTGACCCTTGCCGTCTTTGCGGCCGCCGGAGAACGTGAACTTCCGGTTAAGGAAAAAGGCGGTCGTGGTGCCGACGATGAAACTGATCGCGCGCGCCACCGTGTCCCACGGAGCGTAATCAAGTCCGATCGCTCGTAACACCGTGTAGGTACCGAGATCGAGCAACGCGCAAAATCCGCCGATCAGCGCGAATCGCACCAACTGGCCGAGCAGGCCCGGGCTCGCCTTCGCGGTCACTGCCTGCTCCTGCGGTTCCGTAGACACCACTGCACTACCTCGCCAGCGTGCGATTTCCAGGACCGGAAAAGTGTAGAAGCGCCTCGGTCAAAGCCGCCCCCCGGGGATGGTTACCCTGGTCCGGGTGAACACGACACCGCATACCGAGCGGCGGACACTCACCGGGTGGGGTCGCACCGCCCCGACCGTCGCAGACGTGCTGACCACGCCGGACGTGGAGACGATCGCCCGCGCGGTGGCGCAGGCCGGCGAGCGCGGCGTCATCGCCCGCGGGCTCGGCCGCTCCTACGGGGACCCGGCGCAGAACGCCGGTGGTCTCGTCATCGACATGACCGCCCTGAACACGATCCACTCGATCAACCCGGACACCGGAGAGGTCGACCTGGACGCCGGGGTGAGCCTCGACCAGCTGATGAAGGCCGCGCTGCCGTACGGTCTGTGGGTCCCGGTGCTGCCCGGAACGCGCCAGGTGACCATCGGTGGCGCGATCGCCAACGACATCCACGGCAAGAACCACCACAGCGCGGGCAGCTTCGGCAACCACGTGCTGTCGATGGACCTGGTGACCGCGGACGGCCAGATCCGCACGCTGACCCCGGAGGGCCCCGAGTCGGAGCTGTTCTGGGCGACGGTCGCGGGCATCGGCCTCACCGGCATCATCGTGCGCGCGAAGATCCGCATGAAGAAGACCGAGAGCGCCTACTTCATCGTGGACGCGGACCGCACGTCGAGCCTGGACGAGACCCTGGAGCTGTTCAGCAACGGGTCCGACCTGAACTACGACTACTCGATGTCGGTGCCGGACCTCATCAACTCCGACAGCCGCCTCGGCCGGGCCACGTTCTCCCGCGGCTCGCTGGCCAAGCTGGACCAGTTGCCGCCGAAGCTGCAGGCCGATCCGCTGAAGTTCGACGCGCCGCAGCTGATGACGCTGCCCGACGTCTTCCCCAACGGCCTCGGCAACAAGCTGACGTTCGGGATGCTGAACAACATCTGGCAGCGCACGGTGCCGAAGAAGGGCGCGCGCGGCAAGATCCAGAACCTGACGCAGTTCTACCACCCGCTGGACATGCTCAGCGAGTGGAACCGCGCCTACGGTTCCAAGGGTTTCCTGCAGTACCAGTTCTCCGTGCCGTTCGGCCGGGAGGACGCGCTGAAGGACCTGTGCCGCAAGATCGCGACGTCGGGCCACTACTCGTTCCTGAACGTGTTCAAGCGGATGGGCGAGGGCAACCGCGCGCCGCTGTCCTGGCCGTCGCCGGGCTGGATGCTGTCCGTGGACTTCCCGATCAAGGACGGCCTCGGCCGCTTCTGCACCGAACTCGACGAAGACGTCCTGGCGGCCGGTGGGCGGCTGTACACCGCGAAGGACTCGCGCACCACGCCGGAGACCTTCGCGAAGATGTACCCCCGGCTGGAGGAGTGGCGCAAGATCCGCCAGTCGGTCGACCCCGAGGGCGTGTTCGCGTCCGACATGAGCCGGAGGCTTGAACTGTGATCGACGCTGTTGGCAACCCCCAGTCCCTGCTGCTGCTCGGCGGCACGTCGGACATCGCGCTGGCCATCGCGCAGAAGTACCTCGCGGACGCGCCCGAACTGCGCGTCGTGCTGGCGGCGCGGGCGTCCGAGCGGCGCAAGCTGGCCGCGGAGAAGCTGCGCGCGGCAGGCGCCACGGTGTCCGAAGTGGACTTCGATGCGAAGGACACCGCGTCCCACCCGGCCGTGCTGGACCAGGCGTTCGCGCAGGGTGACATCGACGTGGCCGTGGTGGCGTTCGGCCTGCTCGGCGACAACGAGGAGGCGTGGCAGAACCACGCCACCGCGGTCGAGCTGGCCACGGTGAACTACACCGCGGCGGTGTCGGTCGGCGTGGCGCTGGCGGACAAGCTCAAGAAGCAGGGCCACGGCTCGGTGATCGCGCTGTCCTCTGTGGCCGGTGAGCGCGTGCGGCGGTCGAACTTCGTGTACGGCTCGACGAAGGCCGGTTTCGACGGGTTCTACCTGGGCCTGGGCGAGGCGCTGGCGCCGTCCGGCGTCAAGGTGACGGTCGTGCGGCCGGGCCAGGTCAAGACGAAGATGACCGAGGGCCTTGGCAAGGCGCCGCTGGAGCAGACCGCCGAGCAGGTCGCCGAAATCGCCGTCGACGCGGCGCGCAAGGGCAAGGACCTGGTGTGGGCACCCGGCGCGTTCCGCGCGGTCATGTCGGTGCTGCGCCACGTGCCGCGACCGATCTTCCGCAAGCTGCCGATCTGATCGGTTCCACGCGAAAGGCCCCGGGCGCTGTCCGGGGCCTCTCACGTTCAGCAGGTCGGAAGCCGCTCAGTCCGGCGGCTCCAGCAACACGAGCGGGATCCGGCGGTCGGTCTTCCGCTCCCACTCGAGGTACGTCGGCCAGACCGCGACGCCGTACTCCCACCACTCGCGCCGCTCCTCGCCGTCGAGCTCGCGGGCGACGTAGGTCTTCTTGACCGGGCCGTCCTGCAGCTCCACCACCGGATGCGCGCGGATGTTGCTGACCCAGCCCGGATTCGCGCGGCCGCCGCCGTTGGACGCCACCGCGAGGTACTTCCCGTCCTTCTCGATCCGCATGATCGGCGACTTGCGGATCTTGCCGGTCTTGGCGCCGACGGTGGTGATCACGATGATCGCGCCGCCGCCGGGCTCGTTCAGGTTGGCTTCGCCGTTGGACGCCTCGAACCTCTCCACGGCTTCGCGGACCCAGTCAGTGGGGCTCGGTGCGTACTCTCCCCCGGAGGGATCACTCATGTCCAGCACAAGGCGGTCGGCGGCCGTGCTATTCCTGCCACCGACGATCAGTAGCGGAAGAAGCGCTCCCGCTGCCCCTGGCGCACCAGCTTGAGCCACTGCACGAACGCGCCCGGGTCGCGCTTCACGCCCACGAAGTACAGGCCGAACCGCAGGATCTCCAGCGCGCCGATCTTGCGCATCCCCGGCTGGGACAGCAGGTAGCCGCGGTTGCGGTAGGTGTAGTAGCGCTTGACCTCGTTCTCCGGGTCCTGCGCGTGGAACCGCCCGCCGAGCATCGGCTTGAACTCGTCCGAACCGTCCGGGTGCAGGTAGGACACCCGCAGCGACGTGCCGAACGGCAGTCCGGAACGGACCAGCCGCCGGTGCACCTCGACCTCGTCGCCGCGCACGAACAGCCGCAGGTCCGGCACCCCGACCACGTCCAGGGTGGACGACCGGAACAACGCGCCGTTGAACAGCGACGCGATGCCGGGCAGGAAGTCGGTGCCCAGCTCCGCCGAGGACCGCTTCCACGTCAGGCCCCGGCGCAGCGGGAACGCCAGCTTCTCCGGCGCGTTGATGTTGGTGACCATCGGCGAGATCTCGGCCAGGCCGCGTTTCTCGGCCTCCTCCAGCAGCACCGCCAGCACCGTCTCGTCGGCGGGGCGGCCGTCGTCGTCGGCCAGCCACACCCAGTCCGCGCCCAGCGCGAGCGCGTGCAGGATCCCGAGCGCGAACCCGCCGGCGCCGCCCAGGTTGTGGTGCGACGGCAGGTACGTGTACTGCCCGGGGAACGACTCCACGACGTCCCGCGCCGGCTGGTCCGGACCGTTGTCCACGACCACCAGGTGGTCCACCGGCCGGGTCTGCGCGGCGATGATCTTCAGCGAGTCCGCGAGCAGCTCACGGCGGTGCCGCGTGACGACCACCGCCGCCACACCGCCCGGTCGCATCGGAGCCTGCTCCGGACCGCTCATGTCACTCCCCGCCCTGTACCGCCGGCGCGGCGTCGATCCGCTGCGCGGCTTCCGCGCTGATGTTCTCGAACGGGTCCCGGCCCTTGTACGCGGTGAGCACCTCGCGCAGGCCGCCCCGCATCTTCATCCGGCCCTCGTCCATCCAGATGGCCGTCGTGCACAGCTCCAAGAGTAGGTCGTCGGCGTGCGAGGCGAAGACCAACATGCCGGAGCGGTTCACCAGATCCACGAGCCGGTCCCGCGCCTTGTTGAGGAACGCCGCGTCGACCGCGCCGATGCCCTCGTCCAGGATCAGGATCTCCGGGTCGATGGTGGTGACCACGCCCAGCGCGAGCCGCACCCGCATACCGGTCGAGTAGGTGCGCAGCGGCATCTGCAGGTAGTCGCCGAGCTCGGTGAACTCCGCGATGTCGTCGACCCGCTTCTCCATCTGCTTGCGCGTCATGCCGAGGAACAGACCGCGGATCATGATGTTCTCGTAGCCGGAGATCTCCGGGTCCATGCCGACGCCCAGGTCGAACACCGGCGCGACCTTGCCCTGCACGCGGGCCAGGCCGCGGGTGGGCTCGTAGATGCCGGACAGCAGCCGCAGCAAGGTCGACTTGCCCGCCCCGTTGTGGCCGACCAGCCCGACCCGGTCACCCTCGCGCAGCGACAGGGTGATGTCCTGCAGCGCCTCGATGATCGGCACCTTCGACTCGGTGCCGATCTTGCCGCCGACCTTGCCGAGGACCTTCTTCTTCAGCGACCGCGTCTTGGCGTCGAAGATCGGGAAGTCGACGTACGCGTTCTGCACATCAATGCTGACCATTGGTCTGTTCTCACACCCAGTAGGAGACGCGGGACCGGTAGTTGCGCATGGCGACGAGCGCGAGCAGCCAGCCCACGACCGTGATGCCACCCACGGCGACCCAGCTCCACGGGCTGACGGCCTGCCCGATCAGCGGCGCGCGCAGGATCTGGACGAAGTGGTAGATGGGGTTCAGGTGGATGATCGGCTCTGCCCAGCTGACGCTGCCACCGCGCTGGCCCGACTTGAGCTGGTCGATCGGCCAGACGATCGGCGTCAGGTAGAACAGCAGCTGGATCAGCGAGTTGATCACCTGCGGGATGTCCCGGTAGCGCGTGGAGATGATGCCGAGCAGCAGCGTCACCCAGACCCCGTTGAACGCCAGCAGGAAGAACGCCGGGATCGCGGTGAGCGTGTACCAGCCGATGCCGGGGTGGCAGATGTTGTCCGGCATGCACATGCCGCTCTGCGACAGCGCGTAGTCGTGGTTCAGGCTGCCGAAGAAGATGCCGACCACGACCACGATGACGATCAGGTTGTGCGCGAACATCAGCGTCTGCCGCCACACCGTGCGCAGCGCATAGACCGTCAACGGTGCGCGGATCTGCTTGATCAGACCCTCGTTCGCGATGAACGTCTCCATGCCCTCGGTCAGGCAGCCGCTGATGAAGGCCCAGACGATGAACCCCGCGCTGATGTAGGGCAGGAACGTCTGGATGTGCATGTTGAACAGCTGCGAGTACAGCAGCCCCAGACCGAGCGCGATCACGCCCTGGCTGATGGTGATCCAGAACGGGCCGATCACCGACCGGCGGTACCGCTGCTTGATGTCCTGCCAGCCGAGGTGGCTCCACAGTTCGCGCTGGCGGAGGCCTTCCTTGATGTCGCCGAACGCACGCCCGAAGGTGCGGCTGTCCGACAAGGGCGGAAGCTCAGCCGCGCGGGCGAGATCTTCGCTGGTCTGGTCGACCGTGCTGGTGGCTTGCACGGGACCTAGCGTAGCGAGCGGGACACGCGCACTCCGGGCAGGGCGGAGACGCCCGATTTGGCTGATCATCGGGCGAAATCACGCTGTGCCACCGTCCGTGACGGCAGCGTGTGCGTCCGGCGCGTACTCTCGCCCGGGGTGCGCACCCGAAAACGGGCAACCTGGCGAAAGGCCGGCTGAATGACCACCACCACCGAGAAACCCCAGCGCCGCGCTCCCATCCGCGGCTGGGTGTGGACCGCCGTGGCCGCCTTGCCGGTCGCGTTGACGGCCGCGTGGATCGGGCTCGGCCACGACGTCCGGTACGTGCTGGGCGGCCTGGAGGTCAGCCCGTTCGGCGCGACCGGCACGTTCGTGCACCGGCCGCTGGCCTACCGCTGGCTGGCCGAGGGGCTGAGCGTCTTCGACGTGGGCTCGGTCGGGGTCGGCGAGGGGCTGGTCCGGCTGGTCGCCCTGGCCCTCACGGCGGGCGCGGCGTGGTGGTTGCGCGCGGGGCTGCGTCAGCGGCTGCCCTCCGGGGAGGCGTCGGCGGTGGCCGCGGCCGTCGGCTTGGCCCTGGCGCTGGCCCCGAACTGGGACTTCCTGCAGCCCGAGTGGGTGGCGGCCGTGCTGGGGACCGCCGCGATCGGGGCCGCGCTGCGGACGTCGGGCCTGCTCGCCGGGCTGCTGCTGGCACTGGCGGCCCTGGTCGGGTACGCCACCCTGCCGACCGCGTTGGTCGCGCTCGGCGTGATCGCCGTGCTGGACCGGCGACGCGCGACGCTCGCCGGGATCACCGCCGCGGTGTCCGGGCTCGCGCTGTTCGGGCTGAGCCTGCTCGCGCCGCGGGAGTGGCGGTGGCTGCGGGAGGCGTGGCTGCTCAACGACGGCGCCGCCCGGGACTTCGGCTCGATCGTGCGGTTCGCGGCCAACGAGGCCATGCTCGTGCCGCTGGTCGCGGTGCTGCCGGCGGCCCTGGTGGTGCTGGTGCGCGTGTCCCGGCGGCGCTGGGCCTGGCCGGTGCTGACGGTGCTCGCGCTGGCGCTCGTGCTGGGCGCGGCGGTGGTGCGGGGGCAGTGGTTCCAGTACCACCTGGCCGCCTGGGTCCCGCTGGCCGCGGGGCTGTGGGCGCTCGCCGTCGCGCGCTGGACGCTCGTGCACGGGCGCCCGCCGTGGGCGCTGGTCGGGGCGACGGTCGTGGTGCTGTTCGCCGCGCGGGTGTGCCTGGGCGCGTCCTACGCGTGGCGCTCCGGCCACGGCGCGCTCGCCTACAGCCTGCTCGCCGGCCTGGCCGTCGTGGCCGCGCTGGCCTGCGCGTTCGAACCCGGCCGCGGCGGACGGCAGGTGCTGTCGGTGCCGGTGCTGGTCGGGGTGCTCGCGTTGACGGTGCCCATCCTGCCGACGACGCCGTACTCGTTCGACGGCGTCCACGCCGACTACACCAACGCCGGCCGCGTCGAGATCGAGCACAAGTTCACCGAGGAGATGCTGGCCGTCCGCGACCGCATCGGGGAGGACACCCCGGTCGCCTACCTGGCGTTCGGCGACATCGCCTACTTCATGGGCAACCCGACGCCGTGCCGCTACCCGTCGCCGGCCTACCTGCGGTGGGGCATGGACCTGCCGTCGGTGCGGGACACGGCGAGCTACGCGGAGAACCTCGCCTGCCTGTCCGACCCGTCCGTCCGGTACGTCGTCGTCCAGCCGCTCTGGATCGACGCCGCCGGCCTGGTCGAGGGGCGGTTCGACTGCTCACGGGCGATCAGGAACGACGACGTCGTGGTCTGCCCGCGCGCCGACCGGTGATCCGCGCGCGGGCGCTCCGCTACAGGTACTGACCGGTCCCGCTGATCCCCGGCGCCTGGCCCTCCTGGCCGCCGCGCCCGGCAGGCAGCCCGCGGCGCATCTGCTCCAGCTGCACCCGCGCCGCCATCTGCTGCGCGAACAGCGCCGTCTGGATGCCGTGGAACAGGCCCTCCAGCCAGCCGACCAGCTGGGCCTGCGCGATCCGGAGCTCGGCGTCGGACGGCGTGGTGCCGTCGGTGAACGGCTTCACCAGCCGCTCCAGCTCGCTCTGCAGCTCCGGCGCGAGCGCCTGCTCCAGCTCCTTGATCGAGGTCTGGTGGATCTCACGCAGCCGGTCGCGGCTCGCGTCGTCCAGCGGCGCGGCCCGCACCTCCTCCAGCAGCTGCTTGATCATGGTGCCGATCCGCATGACCTTCGCCGGCTCTTCGACGAGGTCACCGACCGACTCCTGGTGCTCGTCGTCCTCCCGCGGGATCCGGGCCGTGCCCACCGGCGAACCGTCCGGGCCCACCACGACCACGCGGTGGGGCTGCTCGTCGGGCGAGGGCGACTCGGAAAACTTCGGCTCCGTCATTGCTCCATCCTGGCTGGTTCGTCGACGCGCTGTGTTCGAGCCTAGCGGTCGCGCCGGCCCGCGGTCGGCGACAGCCCAACCCCGGACGCACTGCGAAACTACTCGTCCGTACGGTGTTGTCCATGGCGTTCGACGTCGCTCGAATTCGTGGGTTGTTCCCCGCGCTGGGTGACGGCTGGATCCACTTCGACGGCCCTGCCGGAATGCTGGTACCCGAACAGGTGGCCTCGGCCGTGTCGACGGCGATGCGTGCCCCGGTCTCCGGCCCGGGCGGCGCGTTCCCGGCGTCCCAGCGCGCGGAGAGCATCGTGACCGCGGCCAGGCGGGCGGTGGCCGATCTCGTCGGTGCCGATCCGGCCGGTGTCGTGCTCGGTTCGAGCGCGGCTGTGCTGTTGCGCCGGCTCGTCGACGCCCTGTCCGAGCGCTGGACCTTGGGCGACGAGGTGGTGGTCTCGCGCCTCGACGAGCAGACCAACATCGCGCCGTGGACGCACGGCGCGAAACGCGTCGGCGCGGTCGTGCGCTGGGCCGAGATCGACATCGAGAACTGCGAGCTGCCGGCCTGGCAGTACGAGAACCTGGTCAACGCCCGCACGAAGGCGGTCGCCGTCACCGCCGCGTCGGGCGCGGTCGGCACCCGGCCCGACGTGCCCACGATCGCCGAGTTCGCCAAGCGCGTCGGCGCGCTGGTGGTCGTCGACGCAACCGCCGCGGCGCCGTTCCTGCCGCTCGACATGAACGCGCTCGGCGCGGACGTGCTCGTGGTGTCCGCGCAGGCCTGGGGCGGCCCGGCCGTCGGCGCCCTCGTCTTCCGCGACCCCGACCTGCTGGAACGGCTCCCGTCCGCCTCGCTCGACCCCGGCGCCCGCGGCCCCGCCCGGCTGGAGCTGGGCCCGCACGCGTACCCGTTGCTCGCCGGGCTCGTCGCGTCGATCGACTACCTCGCCGGCCTGGACGACGCGGCCACCGGCTCCCGCCGGGAGCGGCTGGTGACCTCGCTCGGCTCGGCGAAGTCGTACCACGCCGGGCTGCTCGCCCAGCTCAGCACCGAACTGCGCGCGCTGCGGCACGTCATGGTCATCGGCGACGCGATGCGCCGCATCCCCGCGCTGGCGTTCACCGTCATGGGCAAGAAGGCGCCGGAGGTCGCGGAGTACCTGGCCTCGCAGGGCCTGTGCGCGTTCGCCGACCTCGGCACCAGCGGCGTGTTCGCCGCGCTCGGCGTCGGAGAGGTGGGCGGCGCGGTGCGGATAGCGCTCGCCCACTACTCCAACGTCTTCGAGGTCAACCAGCTGGTGCGGGTGCTGGAAGAACTGCGTTAGCCGCGGACCGAGAGCAGCACCTTGCCGAACACGCCGCCCTCCTCAAGGGCCTGGTGCGCCTTGCCCGCCTCGGACATCGGCACGACCTGACCGATCACCGGACGGACCGCGCCCTCGGCGACCAGCGGCCACAGCCGTTCCCGCACGTCCGCGACGATGCGGCTCTTGTCGTCCACCGGCCGCGCCCGCAGCGTGGTCCCGGCGACGCTCGCGCGCTTGGCCATCAGCTTGCCGATGTTCAGCTCGCCCTTGACGCCGCCCTGCATCCCGATGATCACCAGGCGGCCGTTCGTCTTCAGCGCGCTGACGTTGCGGTCCAGGTACTTCGCGCCCATGTTGTCGAGGATGACGTCGGCGCCGCCGGTCTCGTCGCGGAGGACCTCGACGAAGTCCTGCTCCTTGTAGTTGATCGCGATGTCGGCGCCGAGCTGGCGGCAGCGGTCCAGCCGGTCGGCCGAGCCGGCGGTGACCGCGACCGTCGCGCCGAGTGCCTTGCCCACCTGGATCGCGTGCGTGCCGATGCCGCCTGCGCCGCCGTGCACGAGCAGCACCTCGCCCTCGGCCAGGTTCGCGTGCATCACCACGTTCGACCACACGGTGCAGGCGACCTCGGGCAGGCCGGCGCTGGTGATGAGGTCGACCTCGCCGGGCACCGGCAGCAGCTGACCGGCCGGCACGACGACGCGTTCGGCGTAACCGCCACCGGCGAGCAGCGCGCACACCTCGTCGCCGACCTGCCAGCCCTCGACGCCCTCGCCGAGCTCGGCGACCGTGCCCGAGCACTCGAGCCCGAGGATGTCGCTCGCCCCGGGCGGCGGCGGGTAGTTGCCTTGGCGCTGCAGCAGATCGGCCCGGTTCACCGCGCTCGCCGCGACGTCGAGCAGGACCTCGCCGGGGCCCGGCCGCGGATCGGGAACCTCGACCCACTCCAGGTTGTCCGGGCCGCCGGGTTCACGGAGCTTGATCGCATGCATGTGCCCGACCCTATTGCCGGGGTACACCGAATGCACGATTGACCTCCACGCGGATCGGGACAAAAGTGACTCCTCATGTCACTTCGGCCGAAGAGATCCTTCGCCGCCCTGGTGCTGACCGCCGCATTGGCGACGGCCGCCACCCCGGCCGCGATCGCAGCCCCGTCCCCGTTACCCGACCAGCTCGTCAAGAAGACCGACGTGGGTGCCATCAACCGGCACCTGATCGCGTTGCAGCGCATCGCCGACCGCAACGACGGCAACCGCGCCGCAGGCACCGATGGGCACGCCGCCTCCGCCGAGTACATCGCGGGCAAGCTCGAAGCCGCCGGTTATTCGGTGACACGGCAGGAGTTCCCGTTCATCTTCACCGAGACGATCGAGGAGAAGCTGACAGTCAACGGCGCCGACGTGCCGATCACCGTCATGACGTACACGGTGTCCACGCCGGAGGGCGGGATCACCGCCCCGCTGGCCGTGGTGCCGGTCGACGCCACGCCCGGTTGCGAGGTCACCGACTACACCGGCGTGGCCGGCCGGATCGTCCTCGTGTCGCGTGGCGCGTGCCCGTTCGCGCAGAAGCAGGCGGCCGCCGCGGACGCGGGCGCGATCGCGGCGATCATCTACAACAACGAGGCCGGCCCGCTGAACGGAACCCTGGGCGACCCGGCGGCGGCGCGGATCCCGACCGGTGGCATCTCGCAGGCCGACGGGCAGGCGCTGTCCGGGCAGAACGGCGCGACGGTGACGCTGGACCTGCGGGAGTTCCAGGAGCCGCGCACGTCCTACAACGTCATCGCCGAAACGAAGACCGGCCGCAAGGACAACGTCGTGATGGCCGGCGCGCACCTGGACAGCGTTCCGGAGGGCCCGGGCATCAACGACAACGGCACCGGTTCGGCGGCGCTGCTGGAGATCGCGTTGCAGCTCGGCGGAAAGCCGAAGGTCGAGAACGCGGTGCGGTTCGCGTGGTGGAGCGCCGAGGAGTTCGGCCTGGTCGGCTCGACGCACTACGTCGATTCGCTGAGCTTCGAGCAGCAGCTGGACATCGCGCTGTACCTGAACTTCGACATGATCGGCTCGCCGAACGCGGCGTACTTCGCTTACGACGGCGACGATTCCGACGGGGTCGGCGCCGGCCCCGGCCCGTACGGCTCGGCGCAGATCGAGGCCGCGCTGACCGGGTACCTGAACGCGCGCGGCGTGCCGACCGAGGGCACGGACTTCGACGGCCGCTCGGACTACGGCGAGTTCATCGCGGTGGGGATTCCGGCGGGTGGCCTGTTCACGGGCGCGGAGGACGTGAAAACCCCCGAGCAGGCCGCGAAGTGGGGCGGCCAGGCGGGCGTGGCGTACGACCCGTGCTACCACCAGGCGTGCGACAACCTCGGCAACGTCGACCGGGTGGCGCTGGACCGCAACGCGGATGCGATCGCCTGGACGCTGGGCACGTTCGCGCTGAGCACGGAGTCGGTCAACGGGGTCGCGCCCGGCAAGGCGGCGGTGAAGCCGCACCGCGCTCCCGCCGGTGAGGCGAGGGCGCTGGCCGCGGCGTGACGCGTGCGCTCCGCCCGGCCGTGCGCCGGGCGGAGCCCGTGGCGCGTCAGCCCAGGTTGTTGGTCCCGAAGGTGTCGCACCGGGCGGGGTCGCCGGTCTGGAAGCCGGTGGTGAACCACCGTTCCCGCTGGGCGGACGTGCCGTGCGAGAACTGGGACTCGTCCACCTGGCCGCCGCCGAGGTTGGACTGGATGTAGTCGTCCCCGATGCGGGACGCGGTGTCCAGGGCGCGGTCGATGTCGTCCTGGGTGACCTCGGTGATCAGCGGCCGCCCGGTCGACGACGGCGTGGTCGTCGCGTGGTTGGCCCACACGCCGGCGTAGCAGTCGGCCTGCAATTCGAGCCGCACGGAACCGGAGGTCGGCCCGGTCTCGTTGCCGACGCGCCGGGACGTGCCGAGCAGGTTCTGCACGTGGTGGCCGTACTCGTGGGCGAGCACGTAGGCCTCGGCGAACGTGCCGCCCTGCGCGCCGAAGCGGGTCTGCAGCTCCTGGTAGAAGGACAGGTCGATGTAGACCTCGGAGTCGGCGGGGCAGTAGAACGGGCCGACGTCGGAGGTGGCGCTGCCGCAGCCGGTGCGCACGCCGCCGCTGAAGAAGTTCGTCTGCGCGGTGCGGTAGGTGCGGCCGGAGCGGGCGAACTGGTCGCTCCAGTAGTCCTGGATGGAGTTGACGATGGCGACGATCGCGCAGTCGTGGTTGGAGTTGGCGTCCGCGCCGGTGCGGCACTCCTGCGCCAGCGACCCGTTGCTGACCTGCTGACCGGCGCCGAGTTCGCCGAGGCTGCCCGCACCGCTCGGGCTGACCCCGCCGATCTGGGAGAGCACGAAGTAGATGATCACGCCGACGATGCCGAGCCCGCCGCCGCCGAGCGCCACCCGGCTCCCGATGCCGCCACCGCCGCCGCGGAGGTCGTCGACCTCGGACGTGTCCAGCCCGGCGCCTTCGTCAAACCTCACCGCGTACTCCCTCACAAAAGCCTGGGTGCGGACTCCGCGAGTCCGCACCCAGGATTACCGAGGTTGTCAATTGTAATCAGCGGCTGACCACGTCGCGGGCCGGCGAGGAACTCTGCTGTGCGGACACGGAGACCGCACTGAAGCAGGTTCGAGTTCGCCGTTGTGCGCAAGCGATGGTCGAGGCGCATCGAGATGGAAACCCGTTGCTGCTCACAGTCACAGCCGGACTGGGTTCACCGCATCCCGGCTGTGGGTCCACAGCTGCATCCGGTAGTCAACCGCGAGGAACTTCTCGTCATTGAACCACCTGACCCTCTCCCGGCGGACGGCCCGACGGGCCACACCCGGGTAGTGCGTCCCCGGTCCGGTGACCGATCCACCGTTGTCTCCAAGCATGCGCCTGTGGGCGCGAATCCTCAACCGGTGCGCCGTCCCTCGTTGGTTGGTAATCGCAGTTCGGCGCTACTGTTCCGGACATGGGTGAAGTCCGGTGGCTGAGCGAGCCGGAGATGTCGGCGTGGCGCGCGTACATCGTCGCCACGCTGCGGCTCCGCCAGCGGCTGCACCGGGAGCTGGCCGCCGCGCACGACGTGTCCCTGACGGACTACGAGGTGCTGGTGTGCCTGGAGATGGCGCCGGAGCGGCGGATGCGGATGTCCGAGCTGGCGACCACGATGGGGTCCACGAAGAGCCGGCTGTCGCACCAGATAGCGCGCATGGAGGCCGCGGGGCTGGCCCGCCGCGCCCCGGACCCGGACGACAAGCGGGGAGTGGTGGCGGAACTGACCCCCGGCGGCGAGGCGCTGCTGAAGGAGGCGGCGCCCACGCACGTGGAGGGCGTGCGGGCCCACCTGATCGATTTGATGACCCCGGAGGAGCAGTCGGTGCTCGCGAGGGTCTTCTCCCGGGTCGACGAACACCTCGAAGGCCTGGGCGGCTGAGCCGCTACCCTGAGCCTCAGGGAAGCGTGGCAGAGCGGCCGAATGCACTCGCCTTGAAAGCGAGCGTGGGGCAACCCACCGGGGGTTCAAATCCCTCCGCTTCCGCGTCTGTCGAGCAGGCACTATGCCGGGTGACGCCGCCCCGGCGTAGGCCTGCGCGCGCCTTCACACCTGGTAGCTGAGGTCCGTCGCGGTGAGGGAGCTGGGGCGTAGTCGGAGCCAGACCGTTCCCCGCTCGGCCGGGTCGTCGTGGAGGTACCGCCGGAACCGCTCGTCCCAGCGGGTTTCGTCGGCTCCCAGGTAGCGGCTGAGCTTGCGACGCCCCCTCGGGACGTCGAACGGCAGCACTGCGGCCTTCCCGCGCGCGATCACTTGCCGGACCTCGCCGGTCGCGATGTCGCACACACCGATGGCGACAGCGACAGCGGGATCGGCTTTGACGCGGCCGAGCAGTTTCGTCCACGGGCCGGTCAGGATCCACAGCGCTTCGTCTTCCCAGAGGTACCAGGTGGGTCTCACCGTCGGCCCGCTGGTGGCGACGTGAGCGGTGAGCGGCCGCGCGAGAAAGGCGTCGATGTCGAAGTCGGGCTCGGTCATCCGCGCGTCCTCACTTCGCCGGTCGCCAGAGCAGCGCCACTCCGTGCCCGGGCAGCAGCCAGGACCGCACGTCCAGATCGCTCAGCTCCTCCGGCTTCAGCCACCGCGCCGACGCCGTGTTGGAGCGGAACGTGAACGGCACCACCCGGAATTCGAACGCGTCCCCGCCCTCGATGTCCAGCTCCTTGGCGGACATGGAGATCCGTTCGACGTAGCACGGGTACGGCGCCTGCCAGTAGCAGTAGCCGTCGTCGATGCGTTGCAGCGCGGTCGCCCGCATCGACAGGCGCTCGATCGCGGCCACCGTGTGGTCGTCGCCGGCGATGTCGGACAGGTCGCACTCGAAGATGCGCAGGTCGGCGAGGTGGTCGAGGGTGTTCTGGCGGGGGAGCGGGCCCATGTTGGTGCGGAAGAACGTCAGGTAGTCGGCCCACTGCTGGTACTTCACCTCGCGCAGTTCCAGCTTGCTCGACGACGCCACGTGGTGCCTGCCCTCGCCGTCGAGGTACTCGATCCGCAGCCGCACGGACGGCAGCATGTCGTCCACCGAACTCTCGAACAGCGAGCTGTCCGGCACGAACCACAGCTCGAACAGCGGCAGCTGGCACCCGGCGCTGATGGAGTCCCGAAGCAGCGCGTTGCACGTCGCGAAGATGATGAACCGGTCGACGTGCACGTTCTTCTTGAAGCTGTAGGTCACCGCGGTCGTCAGGTGGTAGATCTCGTGGTCCACCGCGCTCAGCTCGAACGTCACGCCGGTGTGGGTGCTGATCGTCAGGTCTCCGCCGAGCGGGCGCAGCCCCTCGCCGCCCAGCACGCCCGTGACGACGTCCCGGTTGGCTTCGTTGTCGCCGTAGATCGAGTGCAGGAAGGTCTCCATGACCTGCTGGGGGAGCAGCGCCTCGACGATCCGCGGGCCGGAGATCCGCGCCATCTCGGTCACCAGCCAGGGGTGCACGAACAGCTCGTACCCGCCGATCGCCGCGCCCGCCACGACGACCAGCGGGAACACCGCTTCCAGGACGTCGTGCAGGGCGGTCGGCCACCCGGGAGCCGCCCGCCAGGACACGACCGTGAGCAGCGCGGCGACACCGGCGAGGACCAGGACGAACGCGAGACGAAGGACCGCCGGGCGTGGTTTCGGGCGCGTATCGACACCAGGCCGCTGTTTCTCCCCAGCTGTCACAGCCTCTCCGCCCGGTTCGAGAGAACCCATGATCGGCGGAGAGGCCGCGACGGCGAAAGCGGCCGATAGGCTTAATTCACTCCCGGTGCCAGCGTGGCTCGTCCTCCAGTGCGTAGGTCGTGAGCGTGGCCCGCTCGCCGGGCGGGGTGCCGGTCTGCGCCACCAGGTCGCTGTACAGACCGAGCAGGTGCGTGGCCATCGCCGCGCGGGCGCCGCCCTCGTCGCGGCGCTTGAGGAACCACGTGACCTGGTTGTGGTCGTTCGCGGAGCGGACGTGCACCTCGGAGCTGCCGTAGCTGTTGCGGCGGTAACCGCGCAGCTGGGGCACCAGCGACCGGTACAGCTGGTCCAGCAGTTCGTTGTGGCTGGCCCGCACCACCGCCGAGTGGAAGTCCTCGTCGGTCTGCAGCAGTTCGTCCTTGTCGTCGATGGACGCGGACTGGTGCAGCTTCGCCAGCTTCGCGATGTCGTCCAGCTCGCCCTGGGTCGCGCGGGTCGCGGCCAGGCTCGCCGCGGTCGCCTCCAGTGCGATCCGGACCTCCATCAGGTCCGCGTCGCTCACCCGACGGTCGAACACCAGCGGCTCGTCGTGCTCGGACACGTCGGTCGACCGGACGTACCAGCCGCGGCCCCGCATCACCTCGACCACGCCCTGGAGCTGGAGCCGCTGCAGCGCGGTGCGCAGCGAACTGCGGGCCACCGCCATCCGCTGAGCCAGTTCCGGTTCCGTCGGCAGCCGGTCGCCCGCCTTGAACTTGCCGCTGCGGATCAGCGACCTGATCTTGTCCTCGATCAGTTCGGGCAGCGGCTTGCGCGTGTTCGGTGAGAGAGCCCAGCTCTCGTCATCCATCGTCAACCTCTCGCGAGCTCTTGGGTCCCCGAGCTTCCGAAGACCATAACGCCAAGCTGATGCCAGACGCAAGTTGTCTGTCAGGTGTAGTCACTTGACAGACAACCGACAGCGCCGCGATCATACAACTGCCATCGAAGGTGAGCGGGCGGGCCACCAGCCGGGCCGCCACCTGGCCAGTGAGGAGGTGTTCGCTGTGAACTCGGAATCTCTGTTCGCTGTGATTTTCTTGGTAGCTCTCGGGGTGACCATCATCGGGTGGCGAACGGTCATCGTGATGACCCTGACGGCGGGTTTCGTTCTGGCGGTGCTGGGGTTCGCGCAGCTCGTCTCGTTCCTCGGAACGGGCGCGTAAGCGCGGACGACAGGGGGCGGCTCCGTCTGTTGTCTGACAGCCGCCCCCGGTGTGGGGGCCAGACCGCCTGGTTGTACTCTCGCGCGGTCCTTGGCTGTTCCCCTCCTAGCGGAAGAAGCCGGCGCTCGGATGTACTCCAGACCTGCCTGGCCGGATGCCACCACCGTGCACGCGGCGCTGGCGCCCGCCCACGCGGTGATCGAGGAGCGTCGCGCGCTGTACCGGCTGGGGCTCGATCTCCTGGCTCCCGGCCACGACTCGGTTCCGGTCGCGCAGCTCGACAACCCCCTGTTCCGCTTCCGGATCGGGGAGGCACTCGCCGGCCGTCTGCCCTACGTGGACGCCGACGACGAACTCGGTCCGATCACGACCGAACTGCCGGCCGGCCCGGTCTCGATCCGGGTGGCCACCGCCGCCGAGGCCAATGACCGCCTCGCCGAGGCGATGCGGGTGATCCAGACGCAGAGCCTGCCCGGTCGCCGCCCGCCGCGGCTGCTGACCGGCGACGACGAAGCGCTGGCCACCGTGGCCGCCGGTCTGCGCAAGGTCCGCGAGATCAGCCCGGCGCTGGCCGACGACCTGCTCGCGCACGTCGGCCTGCTGGTGGTCCTCGATCCGGCGACCTCCGGCGGCCTGATCTCCGCGTCGTCACGGCTTTTCCCCGGACTGGTCCTGATCGACCGGCCGTCGTCGCCCTACGAGGTCGCCGAGGCGATCATTCACGAGGGTGCCCACGTCAAGCTGTTCGACTTCGCCATCACGCGGAGCTTCCTCGGCGCCGATCCCGCGCAGGGCCGGGTCTTCCGGCCGTCCTGGTCGTCGGCCGCGTGGCCGGTGGAGCAGGTCATCGCCGCGTTCCACGCCTACACCTGCCTCGCCCAGTTCGCCCAGGACGTGGAGCGGCACGGGGAAACGCCGCGGCTCGGCCCGGATTCCCTGCTGCCCCGCGCTCGTGAGCGCGCCACCGAAATCGGCCGCTGGCTGCTCGGTGAAGAGGACGCGCTGGAATTCGACGCCAGGTGGCTCCTGCACACCTTGATGTGTGATGAGACTGGACCCGAACAACTGTCTCCGGTCACCCGTCCGGTGCCGCCCGGCCACTACGCGCTGGACCCGCTGCTGCGGCTCGCCCGGATGGAGGCCACCGGCCGGGTGCTCGCCGGCCGTCCCGGCGACCCACCGGAATTGCACTGGCTCGACGGGGAAGCGGCTGATCTGGTCGTCGAGCTTAGCCAGGCCCCGGCGGGGAAGTCCCTGTCGGAAATCGGTGCCGAACGTGCGACAGTCCTCGGCGCGCTGGTGGAAGCGACCTTGGTTCGTGCCACCCCGCGCGGAGGAGTACTGTCCTCTTCGGACGGAACATTTGCGTCGGAAGGAAACTGATGTCAGTCCAGTGGGACCCTCGCCGGAGACACGAAAACCGGCCCGGCGAAACGATGGCTCCCCGGCCGGAAAACGGGGTTGTTTCCCCGAATCCGGGCCTCGGCCGTCAGCCTTACGGTCAGCCGATCACGCGAGTGGATTTCTTCCGCCGCATGCCCACCGGCGGCACCGCCTACCTCAAGCCCGCCGACTCCAACGACGACTGAACCGGCCGGGCTCGTCAACCAGGCGAGCCCACAGCCTCGTGACGAACGGCCTCAGATCGTCCCGTTCGCCATCGCTTCGCAGCTGCGCAACACGACTGCCGCGGCGCGACGCTCCCCGGCGCTCAGCTCCGGGTTCTCCGCCTGGTCCCGCCACCGGCGCACCGCGGGCAACACCTGATCCGGTCCGAGCCGCGCGGCTCGGGAAGTTCCGCCGGCGCCGAGCAATCTCAGGGCTTCCGCTTTCAGCTCCGCCGAAAAAGACGTCCGTCCGGTTTGCAGCGCGGCCACCAGCCGCAGCTCCCGGAAATCGTGGGCGCCCGCCAGCAACCGCTCCAGTTCGGCCGCCAGCCCGGCCGCGGCGGGGCGCGGTTCCATGCGCAGCACCACTTCCAGCCCGATCAACGCAGACCGCGCCTTGAGCACGTCCCGCCGCGCCACGAAGTACCCGTCGATCGCCTCACGCAGGTCGGCCAGGCCGCTGCGCGGCACGAGCTGACCAGCCAGCGCCGGCAACGTGTCGGCCCCGCGGCGGATCAACGTCAACGCCAGCCGCACGCCGAAGATCCCGAACCGCGCGAGCAGCGTGGCGCGGTCGGACGCGGCCACCGGCGCAGGGAACTCCGCCGCCGCGAAGCGGTCCGCCGACAGCAGCCGCGGCTCCAGCTCCTCCCGCGGCACGGCGGCGAGCGCGCGCAGCACCGCGAACTCCGGCTCGGTCAAGGTGCGCGCCGCCGCGGCGAGCAGCCCGGCCACCGGCACGACGTCCTGGCACAGCCCGGCGACCTCCGGCGCGACCCGGTACCGGCGCGCGACCTGCCGCGCCGAGATGACGGCGTCCACCCGTCCGCCACCGAGTTCGTCCGCCCGCGACAACACGATCAGCGCGTTGACGGCCGCCGCCCGCGCGACCGGGTGGTCCTGCAGCGTGTGCAGGAAGGACAGATCGGCTCCGGACGGGCGCCGCACGAGGTAGAGGACCGCGTCGGCGTCCATGCAGATCCCCTCGATCGTGCTGGGCGCCGCGCCGCCGTCGATCGCCGGGGTGTCCATCAGCATCAGCTCGTCCTGCGACCGACCCGGCGAGGTGCGGAACCAGGTCATCTCGCCCTGCGGCTGCTCTCCGGCCAGCGCGGCGAGCAGCGTCGACCGGCCCGATCCACGCGGGCCCACGACCGCCAGCCGCAGCGGGTCGTCGAACCGGGTGAGCTGGCGCTGCAGCCAGCTCGTCGCCCGCGGGCTGTCCTGGTAGACGTCGAGGGCCTCCTGCAGGACGGCGTGCGTCCTCTCGGCCAGGCTCACGCGGTGATCCCCCGCTGGGTGGGCAGCTGCGCCGGGGTGGCCAGGGCCTGGGCGCGGCGGCGCAGCACGTTCAGCTCCTCCATCATCCGCCGGATCTCGTTCGCCCGGACCGTGCGGCGGGTCGTGTCGTCGTCGATGGCCTGCTTGAACGTCTTCGCGGTCGCGCTGATCTCGCCACGCAGCTCGTCGGCCACGCCGTTGAGCCGGTCACGCAGCGCGCGGTGGATCTGCCGCGCGGTGTCCTTGCTGTGCTTGCCGTAGCGCAGGAAGAAGTCGTCGACGTACCGGTGCGCGGCGGTCTTCGCGGCGTGCTGGCGCCGCTTGAGCCGGTTGCCGCGCTCCTCGAAGACGCTCTTCGCGCCGAAGGCGGCGCCCGCGCCGAGCGAGATCGGGTTGATCAGCGGCAGGCCCGCGATCGTGGTCGCGAGGCCGAACATCAGCAGACCGCTGTACGACCCGCGCATCCCGACGAACAGCTTCTGCCCCACGCTGAACCGCTCGACCCGCGGCATCCGCAGGTCCCCGACGGCGTCACCGGGCACCTCGCGCGGCAGCGAGTCGGGCAGCGCGTCCTCGCGGTGCGGCGCGACCTGCCGCGCGATCTTGCGGGCGATCCACTCGAACCGGTCGAGCAGCCACTCCGAGTTCGTCTCCGCGACCGTGGTCAGGTTCTCCCGCAGCCACTCCTCGAACTCGGGCCACGTCTTCGCCGGGTCGGCGGTTTCGAAGTACTCGTCGACCTCGACCAGGATCTTGCGCGTCCGGTCACGCAGGTCGAACTCGACGTCCGAGATCAGGTCGGACACCTCGTCGGACAGCAGCGTCTGCCAGCGGTTCGCGTCCCGCTGCAGCTTCTCCAGGCGCCGCCCGGCGGCGTGCCACCGCGCGACCGCGTCGCCGTTGTCCGGCTGCTGCGTCGCGGCGAACTCCTCGGTCAGCTCGTTCTGCAGCGCCTCGACGGTGGTCGTGCTCAGGGCGGCGACCGAGCGCCGGGCCAGCAGGTCCGCCTGCCCTGGCAGGTCCTGGTGCAGGCACTTGACCAGCTCGCCGAACCCGGACTCGGCGTTCAGCGCCTGGTCGCCGGTGCGGGCCGCGGCCAGCCGCAGCGCGGCGGACACCGGGATCAGCGACGCCATCAGCCCGCGCTGGTCGAGCCGGTTGCGGTTGCGCTGCGCGACCGTCCGCCACCCGGGCACCAGGTCGATCTTGGTGAGCACCACGAGCACCGTCGGGCACAGCCGGACGACCTGCTCGAGCAGCTGGATCTCCGACGCCGACAGCTCGCTCGTCGCGTCGGTGGCCATCAGCACCGCGTCCGCGGAGTCGACGGTCTCCATCGCCGCCCGCGGCGGGGTGTCGACCAGCGCCAGCCCGCCGGCCAGCAGCGCGCGGGGCAGGCCCACCTCGGCCCGGACGACCGGTGGACCGCTCACAGCGACCGCTTCCCGATTGGCCTGGCCGGTCACCGACTCCACCGGCACCGGCTGCCGCGCCGGGCCTTCGATGGCCCGCGGACCGGCCGTGACGACGGCCGCCGTGGGCGTCTCGGCGTGCGTCACGACGGCCGGGACCGTGGTCGTGCCGTCCTCGCCGACCGCGCACACCGGGGCGTTGACCAGCGCGTTCACCAGCTGGCTCTTGCCCTGGCCGGTCTCCCCGATCACGACGACCCGCAGCTTCTCGTCGAGCAGCTGGGCTCTGCGTCTGCGGATGCGATCGGCCAGGTCCGGGCGCCGTTGGGTGGCGCAGACGTGGGCGGTGTCGTCCAGTACGTCGAGCCAGGGTGGTGCGAGCACGCGGAGGAGTGTGCCGTGTCGTGACCAAAACGTGAAGCGGCGGGGTCCGTTCTGAGACGAACCCCGCCGCTTCATCGGTGAGTGGTAGCCGCGCCGTTGCGGCTACCGGTCAGTGCCCCAGGGGCAGGTCGCCGTGCAGGTTGTCGAGGTCGGCGGCCTCGGGCAGCGGCGCGTGGTTGAGCGGGCCGAGCGTGTCGACCAGCGGGCTGTCGGTCACGGACACGACCTCCTTGACCGGGTCCGTGGTCAGCGCGTGCTCGACGTGGTTGGTGACCTCCGGCAGCGGGTTCGCGACCGGCAGGTGCGGCAGGCCCTGCGGCAGCTCGGCGCCGAAGTGGACCGGCAGGTCGCCGGGCGCCTCGGCCGGGATCTCGGCCGGGACGGCGGCGGGCAGCACGGCCGGCACGCCGGGGGCGGCGGGCAGGTCGGCGGCGAGGTCCGCGGCCTGGTGGCCACCGTCCGAGATCGCGGTGCCCGCCTGGGCGCCGGCGTTGGTGACCAGGTCACCGGCCTGCGCGCCACCCAGCGTCAGGTACTCGCCGAGGGTGGCCGAGTTCTGCGCGACACCGCCGCCGACCAGGTCACCGCCGATCGAGATGTAGTCGGCGATCGTGCCGGCGGCCGGCTCGGCGCGGCCGAGGACGTCCGAGTCGAGCGAACCGGCCAGGTCGCCGGCCTCGTCGAAGCTCGGGACGTCGGCGGGGGTGCCGTCGACGCCGAGGGTGTAGGTGCCCAGGGCCGAGTCGGTGCGGGCGCCCGCGAGGACGGCGTCCTCACCGGCGGTCAGGCCGCCCTGCAGCTCACCCTCGTTGTTCTCGACGGCGAAGCCGCCGGTGAAGCCCTCGGTGCTGCCGGCGGCGCTGCCGATGAAGGCGCCCGCGGGGGTGCCCGCGGTGCCGGCGACACCGGCGCCCTCCTTGGCGGCGGCGGCCGCGGCGGCGCCCTCGGCCAGCTCACCCTCGTAGGACACGGTGGTGGCGTAGCCGTCCTCGGAGCCCGCGCTGGCGGTGTCGACGCGGCCGACGGCCGGGATGTCCAGGTCGGGAGCGGTGAACGGCTTGTCGCCCAGCGACGGGGCGGCCACCGGCAGCGAGCCCAGCGTGTCGAAGTCGACGGGCAGCTCGCCGGTCTCCGGCAGCTCGGTCAGGCCGACGGCCTCGCCGAGGGCGGCGACGTCCTCGGTGCCCACCGGCAGGGAACCGGCGTCGAGGGGCAGCGCGCTGGTGTCGAGCGGCAGGCCGCTCCCGTCGACCGGCAGGGCGGTCAGCTCGCTCGGCACGTCGGCGCGCTCGGCACCCACGGTCGGCAGCGAGGGCAGCTCACCCAGGGCGGGCAGCTGGACCGGGAGCCCGGGCAGCGAGCCCTGCAGGCCCTCGACCTCGGGCAGCCCGACCGGCAGCTCGCCGAGCTCGGGGGCCGCGCCGGTGAGCGCCTCGGTCGGCAGGTCGTTGCGCGCGTCCAGCGGGAGGCCGTCGACGGCGGGCGGCTGCAGCGGCAGGTCGCTCAGCTCGGGCAGCTCGACGGGGATGTCACCCAGCTCGGGCAGCTCGACCGGCAGCGCGTCGGTGGGCAGGCTGTCCGTGGGCAGCGCGTCCAGCGGCAGCTGGTCCACCGGCAGCGCGTTGACCGGCAGGTCCTGGCGGACCGGCACGTCGAGCGGCAGGCCGTCGACGGCGGGGACGTCCAGCGGCAGGTCGCCCAGCGCGGGCAGCTCCACCGGCAGGTCGCCCAGCAGCCCGCCACCGAGCGGCAGGGCCGACGCGTCCAGCGGCAGCGCCGAGGTGTCGAGCGGCAGGGCCGAGGTGTCGACGGGCAGGTCGGCGCGGGCCGGGACTTCCAGGGGCAGCTCGGGAGCCTCGACCGGCAGCGCGTCGGCCGCGTCCGCGACGGCCTGCAGCTGGGCGATGGCGCCCTGCAGGTCGGTCACGTCGGCGTCGAGCGGCAGCGCGGACAGGGCGTCGGCCAGCGGCGCGGGCGCGTAGTCGGCGACCAGCGGGGCGACTTCCTGGATGTCCTGCGGCGTGACGTCGCTCAAGCCGGCGGCGGCGAGCGCGCTGGTCGGGTCGGCGGCGAACGCCGACCGGGCAGCCTCGTCGTTCAGCAGGGTGAGCACGAACTCGTGCAGGTTCTGGGCGGGGAGAGACAAGGAATATCTCCGCGGATCTCGGGGGGTGAAAACGGACAAGGCGTCCAGGGTGCACCGCAGGACGCCTTGGCAGAACCTAGTGACCGTTCCGTTACCGAGGCATCGGGGATCGGTCCGCAACCTTCGGCGAGGCCATGGGGGCCATCGGTTAGGGGATTAGGGGATGTGACCCCAACGGGCGACTTTGGTACGAAGGGGCGACCCCGTGAGTGAGGATTCAACCCCTATGCGTCACGTTCTCGGCATCGACATCGGCAGCACCGGCATCGCCGCTGCCGTGTGCCGTGACGTGGGCGAACGCTGGTCGGAGCCGGTGGTCGTGCCTGGCGTCGAGTCGGTCGTGCACGTCGCTCCGGACGCGACGGTGTCGGTCGGCGCGGAGGCGGTGCGGCGGTCGGTCGTGGAACCCGACCGCGTGGCGCGTGGTTTCCTGCGCCGGGTCGGCGACGACGTTCCGTTCCTCCTCGGTGACGAGCTGTACACGGCCGAGGCGCTCACGGCCGCCGTCGCGGGGTGGGTCGTGGACCAGGTCGCCGCCGACGAGGGCGAGCCTGCCGAGCGCATCGCGATCACCCACCCGCCGTCCTGGGGCACCTACCGGCGCAAGCTGCTGCTGGACGCGCTGGCCGCGGCCGGCTTGCCGCCCGCGATGCTGTTGCCGACGCCGGTCGCCGCCGCGGAGGGGCACCTCGCGCGTGAGCGGATCGATCCGCAGACGCTCGTCGGGGTGTGCCGGATCGGCGGTGAGCACGTAGACCTCGCCGTGCTGCGTCGCGGAGCCACGACGTTCGAGCTGGTCACGCACGCCGAACCGGCCGAGCCGACCGCCGGGAAGACGCTCGACGACCTGCTGTTCGAGCACGTCCGTGAGCGCTGCGGCGACGTCGCGCCGTCGGCGTTGCGGCTGGTGTGCGCGGAGGCGAAGGAGCGGCTGTCGGCGTTGCCCGAGACCGAGATCGGGCCGGTCCGGGTGACGCGTGCGGAGTTCGACCGGCTGGCGCGGCCGGGCCTGCTCGCGACGCTCGAACCGCTGCGCCGGTACGAACGGCTGAGCGCCGTGCTGCTGGTCGGCGGCACGGCGGCGGTCCCGCTGCTGGCCGAAGTGGTCGCTGGGCTGACCGGTGGCCGGGTGGTCGCCGAGCCCGAGCCGGCGTCCGCGGTCGCGCGCGGGGCGGCGCTGGTCGCGCGGCTCGTGGAAGGCGCGGCGGTCGAGTCGACCGCGCTCGTGCCCAAGGTGACCGGCTTCCCCGACCTGGAACCCGAAGACGTGTACGACGACGAACCCGTTCCGCCGCGGCCGCCCGTAGTACTGACCCCGCTCGAACCGCCCCGTCGCCGGTTCGCGCCCTCCCGCCGCGGCGGCTCCCGAAGCGAGGACGACGAGTGATCCTGCTGGACGAACCCACCGAGCGGGTCTGCGCGGCGATCAAATCCGGTCAGCTCGCGCCGGTCCGCCTCGCGATCGTGGCCCCTGGCGGCTACGGCAAGACCGCCGTGCTCGACCACCTCGCCGGCGCGCCCGGCGTGCGGCTGGTCGACGACGCCCACCTGCTCACCGACGCCGAACTGTCCGAAGTGGCCCGGCAGCTCGACGACGAGTCGGCCGGCCTGGTCATCGCGGCCCGTCCGCACCCGCGGCCCTCCGCGCTCAACCAGGTGCTCGGCCGTCTGACGGGACAGCTGGTGCTGCGGCCGTTCGACCGGCTGCGCACGGAGACGTTCCTGGCCAGGGCCGGGCGGCCGCTGGCGGTCGACACGGTGCTGGCGCAGACCGGCGGCGTGCCGGGGTTCGTGCGCTTGCTGGCTGGCGGTGACGGTGAGCTGGTCGCGGCGTTCCGGCACGAGCTGGACCAGGCCGGTGAGGATTCGCTGTGCTACCTGCTCGCGGTCGAGGCCGGGGCCGACCCGGACCTGCTCGCCGCGTTGAACCTGCCCGCCTCGACGGTCGAAGCGGTGCGCGCGACCGGGTACCTCGGGCCGGACGGCCGGTTGCTGCCCGTCGCCGCGCGGGGCCTGCGTGAGCTGGTGCCCGCGGACCGGCGGATCGCGTTGCGGCTGCGGCTGATCCGGCGGCAACTCGACCGCAGCGGGCCGGTGCTGAGCCTGGTCCGGCCGTTGATCGGGACGGGCGTGACCGGGGCGGACGTCGCGACGGCGTTCGAGGTGGCCGCGGGCGAGGCGGCCGGCGATCCGGCGCTGGCCGCCCGGTTGTACGAGGCGGCGGTGCGGGCCGGGCGGCCGACGGCGGCGGTGGGCACGCGTTGGGCCGAGGCGGTCGCGCGGACCGGGGACTTCGACACCGCGCTGCAGCTGGCCGACCAGGTGATCGCCGCGGACGATGCGGTGGACCGGGCCGAGGGGGCGCAGGTCGCGGGCGCGGCGCTGGCGCACCGGGGCCAGCTGGCGCGCAGCGCGGAGCTGTTCCAGTGGTCCGACACGGCTGCGGCGCGCTGCTTCGCGGTGATCGGCCTGACCGGGTCCGGCCGGCTGGCGGAGGCGGAGAAGCTGCTCGGCAAGTCCGCTGTGGACGGTCCGCCGACGCTGCTCGCGGGCGCGGTGTCGTCGGCGGCTCGTGGTGTGCTGGAGTCGGTGACGGACCAGCCGACGGTGGCACTGTCCACTTTGATCCGTTCGGCGGAGATGCTCGAGCCGGTGTCGGACCGGGTGCTGCTGCCGGACAGCCCGGCGGCGCTGGGCGCGCTGGTCGCGTTGCACTCGGGTGAGGCGGCGATCGCGGAGCCGTTGCTGGAGCGGGCGGTGTCGTCGGGTGTGCTGGTGCCGCGGCACCGGTTGCTGCTGGCGTGGATCGCGATGCTGCGTGGCGACGAGGAGGGCGCGACCGCGCAGTTGCGGTCGGCGGGGGAGCAGTTGTCGCCGCGGGACTGGTTGTTCGCGGTCGGGTTGCGGGTCGGGCTGACGCGCCGGTCGAGTGATCTGGCCGGGTTGCGGCGGATCTGGATCCAGGCGCGCGAGGCCGTGGTCCGGCACCCGGTCGACCTGTTCACGTTCCTGCCGTTCGGGGAGTTCGAGGTGGCGGCGGCGCGGCTGGGGGAGCGGGACCGGCTGGCGCCGCACCTGCGGCAGGCGCGGGAGTTGCTGGCCGGGCTGGGGAATCCGCCGTTGTGGGCGAGCGCGTTGCACTGGAGCGGCCTGCACGCGGCGGTGATCGCGGAGCAGCCGGAGGAGGCGGCCGCCCACGCCGCGGCGCTGTCGGAGGCGGCGTCGGCGGGCCCGTACTTCGCGACGATCGCCCGCGCGGCGCAGTGCTGGCTGGAGGTGCTGGGCGGCGAGGTCGACGCCGTGGCGGTCGAGACGGCGGCGCGTGACCTGCACGGGGTGGGCCTGTGCTGGGACGGCGCGCGGCTGGCCGGGCAGGCGGCGATCCGGACGTCCGACCGGAAGGCGATGGTGACCCTGCTGGACTGTGCCCGTGTGCTCCAGGGCCGGCCGGGCCGGGAGGCGGTGGAGCACACGGGCGGGGTGCGGCTGAGCGAGCGGGAGCGGCAGGTCGCGGAGCTCGTGGTGGCCGGGCTGACGTACAAGCAGATCGGTGATCGGCTGTTCATCTCGGCGAAGACGGTGGAGCACCACATGGCGCGGATGCGCCAGCGTCTTGGCGCGGGCAGTCGCGGTGAGCTGCTGGCCGAGCTGCGGGAGATCGTGCAGGTGGCGTCCTAGCGGACGACCTGCACGGTGTCTCCGGAAGTCAGGGTGCCGAAGAACTTCTGCGACGCACTCGGCGACAGGTGGATGCAGCCGTGCGAGTACTTGGACAGGCTGCCCTGGTGGAAGGCGATGCCGGGCTGGAAGAAGACCGAGTACGGCATGGGGGCGTCGAACTCGCGGCTGTGGTAGTCCTTGACCTTCGCCGAGACGCGGAAGGTGCCGACGGGGGTCGGGTCGCTGGCTGAGCCGGGCATGATCTGGACCGGGCCGTAGACGACTTCGCCGCCGCTGAGGAGCCACGCCTTCTTCGCGGAGAGGTCCACGCACGCGTCGACGGTGGCCGAGCAGGGCACGCCTGCCGGAGCGGCCTTGGCCTTGGTCGTCGTGCTGGTGGTCTTCTTCGAGGTGGAGGTCTTCGAGCTGCTCGACGGCGCGGGCGCGGAGCTGCTGGTGCTCGGCGCGGGCGCAGCCGAGGTGGTGGTCACGGGCGGCGCGCTGGTGGTGGGGGCAGCGCTGGTCACGGCGGTGGTCGCGGCGACCTGCTGCACGGCGGCCTGCTCAGAAGCGCCCCCACAGGCGCCGAGCACCAACACGGCTGCCACGGCCGCCGCGGCCAGCACCATCTTCTTGACGGTCACTCGATTCCCCCAGCTTTTCGTTCGGTGTCTACAAGCGGATAGACGTGGTCCGCGGGGCGGTGGTTGAGCGCCGCAGGTCACGATCTTGTTGCACCAGGTTTGAGGGGGCAAAGTTCACTGGGATGAGTGGTGGGGCGTTGCCTCAGGTGATTTGGTTCGGCCCCGGCCCCGGCCCCGGCCCCGGCCCCGGCCCCAGTCACCGGCCACCGGCCACCAGCCACCGGCCGCACCCCAGCCACCGGCCGCACCCCAGCCTCTGCCCCTGCCACCAGCCCCTGCCCCTGCCCCTGCCACCGGCCCAGCCCCAGCCCCAGCACCAGCCCCTGCTTCTGCCCCAGGCGACCGGCCACCGGCCACCGGCCCCAGCCACCGGCCACGGCCGCAGGCCCGTCTCCGCCTGTGCCGGTACCTCCGTCTCAGCGTCTGCGTCTGCTCCTGCCTGTGCCTCCCCGTCCGGCGTCCGTGCCCGCTCCCTGCGTTGGGCACCCGACCCCACGTCCGCGCCCCGCGCCCCGCGCCCCGCGCAGTTCACCCGAGCGCCTCGCTCCCACCCCCACACCCGCCGCGCGGGAGCCTCGTACCCACCGCCTCGCGCCCCCATGGCCGGTGCCCCACGCCTTGTGCGGGTCGCCATGCGACCAGCGCCTCGCGGCCCAACGCCCCCACCTGGCGCTCCACGTCCGCCAGTCTCGCGTCGAGCGCCGGGCGCCGGCCGTCTCGTCCCCGGCGCCTCGCGTCCGCGTCCCACGACCAGCGTCCCGCGCCCACGCCCCAGCCCTCAGGGCAGAGTCCCGGCCTCCAGGCGCGTCCTCGGTGCGAGTCCCAACCCGCGGAAGCACCGAGACCCCCAGCCCGCCGCTCGGGCACGATGGCCCCATGCGCTACGTCATCATCGGAGCGGGCGCGGTCGGCTCGACCGTCGCCGCTCAGCTGCAACTCGCCGGCCTTCCGGTCGTGCTCATCGCGCGCGGCGAGCACGGCGCCAAGATCCGCGAACAGGGGCTGCGGTACTTCCGGCCCACCGGCGAGCAGCTCGTGCGGGTGCCCGTCGCCGGGAGCGCCGCCGACGTCGAACTGACCTCGTCGGACGTCCTCGTCGTGGCCACCAAGACCCAGGACACCGAGTCGGTCCTCCAAGAGTGGTCGTGGCGCCCGGCCGGCTCCGGCCTCGCCGCCGACCTGCCGGTCGTGATGCTGCAGAACGGCCTCGAGAACGAGCGCGCGGCACTGCGTCGTTTCGCCACCGTGTTCGGCGCGTCGCTGTGGATGCCGGTGTCCTACATCGACCCGGGTGAGGTGAGCGCCCAGGGCGCTGAACTGCCGGGCATCCTGTGGCTGGGGCAGTTCCCGTCCGGTGACGACCCGCGCCTCAGCGCGATCGCGGCCGACCTGCGCACAGCCGGCTTCGGCGTCCAGCTCGTGCCGGACCTGCTGCGCTGGAAGGCCGGCAAGCTCCTCGCCAACCTCGGCAACGCCGTCGACGCGCTCTTCGGGCACGACGAGCGCACCGCGTCGTTGAGCCGGGACCTGCGAGCCGAGGGACGTCGAGTGCTGGCCGCCGCAGGGATCGAACCGGTCGATCTACGCGAAGCGTCCGAAATAGACGCCTCAGCCGCGGACGCGGCCGAGATCCCTGGACGTCCACGCGCCGGCAGCTCCACCCGCCAGAGCCTGGCCCGAGGCGCCGGATCCGTCGAAGGCGATTACCTCAACGGCGAGATCGTCCTGCTCGGACGGTTGCACGGCGTCCCAACACCGTTCAACGCCGCGGTGCAGCGCCGCCTCGCGCTGGCCGCCTCGCGTGGCGAAGCGCCGGGTTCGGCCGACCCGGCGGAACTCGACCTGCCGCGGCCACCGGTCCTGATCACCGCCGACGAACTCCAGCGGCAGCTCGACTCGTCCGCCCCACCCGTCCTGCTGGACGTGCGCTGGGCACTGGGCGACCCGAACGGGCACCGCCACTACCTCGACGGCCACCTGCCGGGCGCGGTGTACGTGGACCTCGACACCGAACTGGCCGCGCCGCCGTCCCCCGCAGAGGGACGCCACCCCCTGCCAGACCTCGACGCGCTCCAAGCCGCCGCCCGCCGCTGGGGTATTCGCGAGGGCTCGTCCGTCGTCGTCTACGACAACAGCGGGAACCTGGTCGCCGCACGCGCCTGGTGGCTGCTCCGCTGGGCGGGCGTCGCGGACGTCCGGCTCCTCGACGGCGGGCTCGCCGCGTGGGGCGACCGGCCTCTGGAAACCGGTTTCGGCCGGAACCCTGAGCCGGGCGACATCGTCCTCAAACCCGGTCACCTGCCCGTCCTCACCATCGACGAAGCAGCCGCGCTGCCTGGTAAGGGCACGCTGTTCGACGCCCGCGCCGGCGAGCGCTACCGGGGCGAGCAGGAGCCGATCGACCCCCGCGCCGGCCACGTCCCCGGTGCCATCAGCGCGCCGACCGGCGAGAACCTCACCACCGAGGGTCGGTTCCGCTCGCCCGAGCAGCTCGCCGCCCGCTTCCGCGAGCTCGGCGCAGCCGAAGGCCCGGTCGGGGTGTACTGCGGCTCTGGTGTGACGGCGGCTCACGAGATCGCGGCCCTCGCGATCGCCGGCATCGACGCGGCCTTGTACCCCGGTTCGTGGTCGCAGTGGTCGAACCAGCCCGACCGTCCCGCGGCGACCGGCCCGAACCCGTAGCGAAGCGACCACGTGCTGCCCGGGTCGGTTGCTTCACGCAGGGAGCCCAGCCCGGGCAGCGCGTGCCCGGACATGTCCACGCTCACTTCTCACCACACGGTCGCGCACCTTCCTTCCTGGTAGTTGTAGACGTATGCGCTTGCGGCCGAGCACCTCGCACTGGGGAGCCTTCTCAGCCGGACTAGACGAAAACGGGCACCTTCAGGTCGCCGCGCACCCAGAAGACCCGGCGCCGTCACCGTTACTCGGCAACCTGCCGAGCGCCCTGACGGACCCCAACCGGATTGCGGCGCCGGCAATCCGACGGGGGTGGTTGGAGCGCGGGCCGGGGCCGGATCCGAAACGCGGTCACGAGGACTTCGTCGAGGTCAGCTGGGACGAGGCCCTTGATCTGCTTTCCGCCGAGCTCCGACGGGTCCGGGCCGACCACGGGAACGAGGCGATCTACGGCGGCTCCTACGGCTGGGCGAGCGCTGGCCGCTTTCACCACGCCCAGAGCCAGTTGCACCGGTTCCTCAACGCCTTCGGTGGTTTCACCTCCTCTCGCAACACCTACAGCAACGGCACCAGCTCGGTGGTGCTGCCGCACATCGTCGGCACCGCTAACGATGTCCTCCGCAATGGTTCGAGCTGGCCGACGATCGTGGCGAACACCGAACTACTCGTGGCGTTCGGCGGAGTCCCCGAGAAGAACGTCTTCGTCACACCCGGCGGAGTCACCCGGCACCACACACCCGGGTTCCTCGCCCAGCTCGCCGACCGCGACGTCGAGGTCGCCCTGATCAGCCCACTCCGCGCTGATCTCCCGCAGCGGCTGGCCGCGCGGTGGTATCCCATCCGCCCCGCGACGGACACCGCACTCATGCTCGCGCTCGCGCACACCCTCGCCGCGGAAGGGTTGCACGACCGCCACTTCCTCGACCGCTATTGCACCGGCTACGACGCGTTCGAGCGCTACCTCTTCGGCGCCGACGACGGAACTGTCAAGGATGCCGCCTGGGCCAGCGCCCTGACCGGCATCTCGGGCGCGGACATCGTCGACCTCGCCAAGCGGATGGCCACCCACCGCACCTTCATCACCGTCACCTGGAGCCTTCAGCGCATCGAGCACGGTGAGCAACCCGTGTGGGCCGCCATCGCCCTCGCCGCCATGCTCGGCCAGATCGGGCTGCCCGGGGGCGGCTTCGGGCACGGATACGGCTCCATGGGAGACAGCGGCGATATCGGCCCGAACTTCCAGGTGCCCTACCTGTCCCAGGGGATCAACCCGGTCAAGCAGTTCATCCCGGTTGCCCGGATCGCGGACATGCTCCTCAATCCCGGCACCCGCTACCAGTACGACGGCACCGAACGCACCTATCCGGACATCCGTCTCGTGTACTGGGCCGGCGGCAACCCCTTCCACCACCACCAGGACCTGAACCGCCTACGAAATGCGTTCGCCCGGCCTGACACCGTCGTCGTGCACGAACCCTTCTGGACCGCCACCGCACGGCACGCCGACATCGTTCTGCCCACCACGACAGCACTGGAGCGTGAAGACTTCGGCTCCGGCCGCCGTGACACCCACCTCGTCGCGATGCACCGGATCGCCGAACCCTGCGGCCAGGCCAGGGACGACTACGCGATCCTCGCCGGACTGGCTGCCCGGCTGGGGATCGAGGAGCGGTTCACCGAGGGCCGCACGGCGCGCGAGTGGCTCGAGCACCTCTACGGCACCTGGCGGCAGCGCCTGGCCGGCAAGGGAATCTTCGTGCCGTCCTTCGAGGAATTCTGGGAGGAGGGCGGCTTCCGGTTGCCGAACATGGAGACCGACCGGACGCTCTGGGCCGACTTCCGGGCCGACCCCATAGCCAACCGGCTCGCGACCCCGAGCGGCCGGATCGAGATCGTCTCCGAGAAAGTGGCTTCGTTCGGTTACGACGACTGTCCTGGTCATCCAGCCTGGCTGGAGCCCGTCGAGTGGTCCGGCGGTGAGCGGGCCGCTCGTTTCCCGTTGGTCCTCATCGCCAACCAGCCCCACACGCGGCTGCACGGTCAGCTCGACGGCGGTGCGGTCAGCCAGGCGGCGAAGGTCGCCGGCCGGGAGGCCGTCCGCCTGCACCCGGACGACGCGGGTCGGCGGGGAATCAGCGACGGAGACGTGGTCCGCATATTCAATGACCGCGGCGCTTGTCTGGCTGGAGCCTTGCTCTGCACCGATCTTCGCCCTGGCGTGGCACAGCTGCCGACCGGCGCCTGGTTCGATCCGGCGGGATCCCTGTGCGTGCACGGCAACCCTAACGTGCTCACCGCGGACGTCCCGTCGTCACGACTGTCCCAAGGGTGCACGGGGCAGCACGTGCTGGTCGAAATCGAGCGCTTCGCGGGTGAACCACCTGGCATTGTCGTGAATCGACCACCGGTCATCTCGCGCACACGCGAGGTGTAGCTGGAGATGGTGGGCAGGGTGTAGCGCATGGAAGCTCCTTGTCCTCGATTTTGGTTGCACCGCAGCAGATTCGGTGGTTCTCGCGGCCTGCGGTGTCTTCGACAGTACACCAAAATCGAATTCAGTCTCTAACCCAATCGATCTAATCGTTCTGGCGATCCCGGAAATATCTGTCTTTTGGTAGATGGTGCTCGCGAGTCAGTTCGTGCATTCTCCTATCACCGCCAATTCCGAGCGAGGAGAAGACATGAGCGCTACCACCGGCATCGGCCGAAGGATCAAGGCAGAACTGGGCTGGCCTGTCCCAGTCCTCGGGGCGGTGTGCACGGTGCTCGTGGCGATGCCCGTCGGCACCGTGCTCACCACCGCGTCTTCGTTGGTGGTTCTCCTTGCCGCGCTGGGCATCGCGATGCAACGCACCCGCAGGCCCGCGGTCATTGCTGCGGCGTCCGGGGTTGCAGCCGTGAGCTCGCTGATGGCGACGTTCTGCGACGGCGAAGCGGCGTCTCAGAGCCTCGCTTCGTGGCTGCTTTTGGAGACCGCTTTCCTGCTGTGCGTCCTCGTGCAGGCGGTCCGACAGGCGAAGGGGCGGGGTGCGCCGTTCTTCGCCGGGTTGCTCATGAGTGCGGTGGTTCTGGCGCCACTGCGGCTCACGGCCGGTTCGCGTGCGTCTCCGCCGACTGGTTCGGCAAGCGAGTGGTGCTTCGGCTGGGCGTTGTTGGCAGCATGTGCAGTGGCGGTTGGCCTGTACCTGAGGTCTCTCGACCAGAAGCGCGAGGAGTCCGTTTGTGCCGCGCGCCGCGAGCAGCGCTTGCAACTGGCGAGCGACTTGCACGACTGGCTGGGGCACGAGGTGACCGGGCTGGTGCTGGAGGCTCAGGCTGCGCGGCTTCCCGGCCGTGTCCCGGGCGATGCGCATCGTGCGCTGGAGCGCATCGAAGAGGCCGGCGTTCGCGTGCTCGACTCGATTGACAAGGCGCTGTGCTGGCTTCGACACGGCGAGAACGCGCCCGGAATGGCCGACGTCGAGCGGTCACGCTGGCCCCCAGACCTGCCAGCCCTGGTGCAACGGTTCGAGGCGCTCGGACCCATCCGGGTGCGGCTGGAGTTGGATGAGCGAGCGGAGGAAGTGCGGCCTGAGATCGCGGGCACGATCCGCCGCGTGGTGCTGGAAGCTCTCACAAACGTACGGCGCCATGCTCCAGAGGCGCGTCAGGTGTCGGTGGCGGTACGCCGCAACGGTGCGCACCTGCTCGTCCGAGTGGTCAACGACGGTGTGCGAAGGCAGGGATTGCTCAAGCGGGCTCGCGCCGGTGGGTCGGGCTTGCGCGGCTTGGCAGAACGAGTCGTCGCGCTCGGCGGGACAGCGTGGGCGGGTCCGGTGGGGCAGGCGGGCTGGGCCGTTCACGTGGTGATCCCGGTGGTCTCGTGACGACGACCCAGATTCTCATCGCAGACGATCAGGAGGTGGTTCGCCGGACTCTGCGCCAGATCTTCGAGGCTGAGGACGATCTCGAGGTGGTCGGTGAGGCGGCTGATGGGGAATCGGCCGTGCAACGGGCTCGTGAGTTGAGGCCGGACGTCGTGCTGGTAGACGTCCGGATGCCGGGACGCGACGGGTTGTCGGTGACCCAGGAGCTTGCCGGACCGGAGGTGGCGGATCCACTGCGGGTCATCGTGATCACGACGTTCGAACTCGACGAGTACGCGCGAGTCGCGCTCCAGAACGGTGCTTGCGGGTTCCTGTTGAAGCGGTCCGGGCCTGGGTTGCTGGTTGAAGGTGTTCGCGCTGCCGTGTCGGGCGACATGCTGATCAGTCCACAGATGACCATGCGCCTCTTCCGGCAGATGGGCCTACCGGCCGTCGGTGGTCGCCGGCCGACGGTGTTGACCGACCGGGAATGGGAGATAGCGCGTCTCGTCGCGGAGGCGAAGACGAACCTGGAGATCGCCGAGGCTCTGGGAATCACGGCAGGAACGGTGAAAACGCACTTGAGGAGCATCCAGCGGAAGCTGGGCCTGTGTAATCGGGTCGCGATCGCGGCTTGGGCGTGGGAAACCAGCGCTGAGGGGAGGTGAAGGGGCAGAAGGTAACGACAGGTCGAGCGAGCAGGAGAGGGCGATGACTACGGACCGCAGGATTGTGCACTTGATCATCACCCGATGGAGTTATCTTTCTCCATGATCAGGGAAAGTGAGAGTCTCTCGCCATCGATGAACTCATCGCGCTGGTAGCTTTTCCCGAGCCGCAGCTGGTTCTGTGGGGTGGTCGAGTGACGCCCGGCGAGCGGCGAAGTAGTGGGGACAGTCCACGCCGTGCCGATGGAGGGTGTTGATGGCGCGCACGATCCTGCGTGACAGGTCGGATGACCTCGTGTGGAGCGTGCAACTGGCGGACCGTACGGGAATCGTTGCGGCGAGCGCGCCCAAGCCCGTCGAAGACGACGAGCCCACAGGTGCCGACTTCCCGCCGGTGTCCGGCGAGCTCGCCCTCGCCCCGGTGGTGGTTGATCTGCCCGGCGCCGTGGAGAAGCGGCGGTTGCTCCGGCGGGTCCGTCGCAATCTGCTGGTCGCAGCTGCGGCTGTTGTCCTCGTGGGTGTGGGCTGGATCGCGGGTGGCGCCTTCGGCGCCGGCCAGGATGCGGAGACTGCACCCGCGGTGGCCGCTGGGGTCGTTCCGAACGCGGGTGTCAATCAGCCGGTGCAACCGGCTCCGAGCACGAGTTCCGTTCCCCAGGCGCCGGTGACCACCGCACCGCCAGTGGCGCCGCCGACGGCCAAGACCTCTGCGCCGGTGCAGAAGAAGCCGACCGCAACCAAGAAGACGGCCGCCGACCGCGGCGAGGCGCGTACCGGTCCGGTCGAGGAGACCACGGAGCAGGGCAAGCCGCTCGGCCAGACGCTCGACGAGCAGATCAAGCAGCTGTTCGAGGTCTGGACGTGGAACCAGATCGACCCGCGCGGTGACTTCGACGAGGAGCAGGACCGGTCTCCGCGGTCCTTCGGGCCGCTCGGTCGCTGACGCTCTGGGTCGGTGCCGGCCGAGGAATCGTCGGCGAAGCTGCAGCCTGGGTTCTGGGCTGACCCGATGGGCAGGTAAGCCGGGGCCAGGATTGGCTGCGCAGGCTTGAGGCGGCTGTTCCCCGTGGGCGGGCTGGTGGCGGAATCAGGTCGGCCGAGCACCGACGTGCCGAGATGTCGAGTCAGTGACGCGTCGGGCTGCTGAGTTGCTGAGTCGCCGACTGCAGGTGTTGAGGCGACGCAGGGTGTCGAGGCGACGACGTGGAGGGGAGCCGAGGTGGCGCCACGTTGCGGTGCCGAGGCGGCGACCTGCTGAGGTACCGGGTTGTGTCGAAGTGCGGGGAGCCGCTGTGTCGACGTGCAGGGGCCCGGGCGGCGTCCCGCTCTGATGCCGAGGTGTCGGCCTGCTGTGGTCCGAGCCGGCGCCCTGCTGTGGTGGCGAGGTGTCGGCGTGCGGGGAGCCGTTGTGTCGAAAACGCCCAGCCGCCGAGTAGCCGAGGTGCCGGCTTGCCGACAGGTCGATAGCTGGCGGGCTGTCGACGCGTCGGCTTGTCGAGACGTCGAGGTGCCAACGCGTCGGCGGCGTCGGGTGTCGGCTTGGCGACGTGTCGAGCCGTCGGGTGTCACACCGACTGAGCTGACCGCGCGGGCCAGCCGAGCGATGGGGGTGGCACGGGGTGAGTCAGCCTCGTGCCTGGAGTCAGCCGGGGGCGACCCCGGCGCCGCGAGGGTGCGGTGCCAGGGTCAGACGTTCGTGATCTCGTCGATGAAGGCGTCCACGTCGAAGCGGTCGCTCTCCGTGCCCAGCGGGACGAGTTCCGTAGCGGCGTCCAGGAAGCGCTCGACGTCCTCGCGCTCGATTTCGACCAGCGCGTAGCCGTCGGGGGACTCGATCTCCAGGATGAGGATGCCCTCGTCGGTCGACAGGTCGGGGCGGACTCGCACGTCGCCGATGCCGGAGGGCTCGCGCAGGCCCGTGACGAGCAGCTCCCGGGCGAAGGTCCACTCCACCCAACGGCCACGCTCCGTCCGGAAGGCGATGTTCACGGCGAACGGCTCGCTCGCGACGTACGACAGTCGAGACAGGACTGGAGCACTGGAGCCGTTGAGTGACACGAACTGGCTCTGGGTGACGGTATCGGTGTTCACGTGCCACCTCTCGCGGTCTTGTTCGCGCTCCCGGCGCGAACGGGTCGGACAGCGATGAGATGTAAGCGGAGCCCGAAAATGATGCGTCGCGGGCGACTTTCACGCGATCGGTTGCAAAATCTTCGAACCTGTAACACGCGGGACCGTCGTGATCAGCCGCCGTTCAGGGGAACGGTCAGGCCCACCTTGACGCGGTCCATCGCGACGCTCGTCGTGAAGTGCCGCACCTCGCCGTTGTCGAAGAACATCCGCCGCGTGAACGCCTCGAACTCCCCCATGTCCCGGCACTGCACCACCAGGATGAAGTCCGCCGACCCCGTAACGTAGTAGCACTGTTGCACAGCGGAATCAGCCAGCACCTGCTTCCGGAACGCGTCCAGCACCTCCAGCCGCTCGCGCTCCATCTCCACCATCACGATGAACGTCATGTGGACCCCGACCGACGGCGGATCGATCACCGCGACCTCGCGCGAGATCACGCCGGCGTGCCGCAACCGCTTGATGCGGCGCTGCACCGCGGCAGCCGACAGGCCCACCTCGGCGCCGATCGTCTCGGCGATCGTCCGCGAGTCGTCCTGCAGGCGTCGCAAAATCTCGTAGTCGAGTTTGTCCAGGTCAACGGCGGGCACCACCGCATCGTAACCAAAACCGGGTGTGCGACGCGGCTCACGCAAGGGGTGCGAAGCGGATGTCGCAGGCATCTTCGCCGACAGCGAAACGCACCAGCCGCGCCCCCGCGCTCTCCAGCGCCTCCCGGTCCTTTTTGGAGACACGCCCGTACGGCTCGATCTCCAGCGCCGCCCCAGCTTGCGACCGCGTGATCCGCCAGCTGCCGCGCACCAGCCCGTCGACCAGGACCGTTCCGGGGAACACCCCGTTCGGCACCCCGAACACCCGCTTGCGCGCGTCCTCCGGCAGCACCCGGGTCCGGTCGGCGTGCGACAACAGCAGGTTGTCGAACTCGGCGATGAACCGCGGCGGCGCGGGCGTGGCCGGGTCCGGGCGCGGCGCATCGGGCAGGTCGAACACCTCGCGGCCCTGCTCGGTCCGGAACACCCGCAGCCGCGGGCGCAGCCGGTCCACCACCTCGCCGAGCCGCGTCAGCCCGCTCCACGTCTGCACGTCCGCGACGCTCGCCGGCCCGAACGCCGCCAAGTAGCGCAGCACCAGGTCGTCCAGTGAGGCGTTCCGCTCCAGCGGGCGCCCGAGCCAGTCCTCCGCCGTCGCGAGAGTCGTCCGCCCGCTGCGGCCCCACACCGCGCGCGGCGGGACCTGCACGAGCGGGAGCAAGCCGCGGGCGGCGTGCGCGAGCGCCGACGCGGGCGTTTCCGGCCACACCTGCGCAAGCTGTTCGCCCAGCGCGGCCGGGGTGCGCGGCTCCTCCGCCAGCAACGCGCGCGCCTGCTCCGCGACCGCGTTCAGGTCAAGCGGGGCAAGCGATTTCTTGTAGGCGGCGTTGGTGCGCAGGTCGCGGTCGAACAGCGGCTGCAGAAGCGGGCGCAGCCACCGGCAGTCGTCCGCCGTCACCAGGTGCACGGTGCCCCGCATCAAGGCGATCCGCACCACCTGCCGGTCGAGCAGGAGCTGTGCGAGCTGTTCCGGCCGGAAACCGTGCAGGCGTGACCACAACCCGTAGTAGGGCGGGAACGGCGCCTGCGCCTGGAGCCCGCAGAGGTGCCGGACGGCTTCCAGCGGTGTGAGCTTCGTCCTGCGCAACAGCAGCTGACGGGCGAGCAGAGCCCGGTTCAGCGCGCGCTGCCCCAGCGTGTCCGGCATGGCCGAACCCTAGAACCTATCGGTGACAGTTCCGGTCCGCGTAGTCCTTTCGTGGCCGCGTTTTGTGACCTGGAACACAACTCACCGGTCTACCCAGGGGTAGCCCCTACAAGTGGTTCCATGCATGACGGACACCACGCGGTCCTTGCCGGGCTGGGAGCCTGGCTGCCGCCGCGGGTGGTGGACAACGACGACCTCGCCCAGCACCTGAACACCTCCGACGAATGGATTCGCGCGCGCACCGGCATCGGCGAGCGCCGCATCGCCGACCCCGACGTGTCCACTGTGGACATGGCGATCGCCGCGGGGCGCAACGCCTTGCGCAGCGCCGGGTCCGACGCGATCGACGCGGTGGTGCTCGCGACGGCGACGCCCGACTACCTCTGCCCGGCCAGCGCACCGCAGGTCGCCTCGGGGCTCGGGCTCAGCGGGGTCGCCGCCTTCGACGTCAACGCCGTCTGCAGCGGCTTCATCTACGCGCTGGCCACGGCCGCGGGCATGATCGCCGGCGGCGTCGCGGGCCGCGTGCTCGTCGTCGGCGCGGACGCGTTCAGCCGCTACTGCGACCCCGCCGACCGCACCACCGTCCCGATCTTCGGTGACGGCGCGGGCGCCGTCGTGCTGCGTGCCGGGACCGCCGACGAGCCGGGCGCGCTCGGCGCGTTCGACCTGCACAGCGAGGGCGAGAACGCGGACCTGCTGATCGTCCCGGCCGGTGGCGCGAAACAGCGCCAGTCGGCCAATCCGCACGACCACTACCTGACCATGCAGGGCACCGCCGTGTTCCGGCACGCCTGCGCGCGCATGGCGGAATCCGCCCGTGCCGTGCTGGAGCGGTCCGGGCTCGGGGTCGGCGACGTCGACCGGTTCGTCGGCCACCAGGCGAACATCCGAATCCTGCAGGCCACCGCCAAACAGCTGGGCATGCCGAACGACCGGGTGGTGGCGAACATCGAGCGCGTCGGCAACACCAGCGCCGCCTCGATCCCGCTCGCGCTGGCCGACGCCTGTGACGACGGCGAGCTCCAGCCCGGCCACCGGGTGCTGCTGACCGCGTTCGGCGCCGGGCTGACGTGGGGTTCGACCCTCCTGACCTGGCCCGACGTCAAGCCTGGCGGCGAGGCCTAGTTCGTCCAGGTCTTCGTGGGCGTGTCCCGCCCGCGCAGCTGAACCGTCTCGTGGCGGGACCACCGGGTCTGCTCGCCCGACGCGGCCTGCGACCAGAGGGTGTCGCTGGCGAGGATGCGGCCGGGCACGTGCTTCGCGTGCTCGGTTAGCCGGGCCGCTTCGTTCACCGCGTCGCCGATGACCGTGTACTCGAGCCGGCTGCGGCTGCCCAGTTGCCCCGCGAACACCGGCCCCCACGCGACGCCGATGCCCAGATCCAGCTCGCCCTCCTCGCGAACCGCGTCCCGGATGGCGCGCGCCGCGGACATCGCCGCGGTCGCCGGGTCGGCCAGCCGGGTGGGCGCCCCGAAGACGCACAACGCGGCGTCGCCCTGGAACTTGTTGACTAACCCGCCGCGCGCGTCGACCGCTGAGACCACGCTGTCGAACAACCGGTTCAGCTTGCGCACGATCTCCTCGGGCGGCAGCCGGTAGGCCAGGGCGGTCGAGTCCACGACGTCGACGAACAACGCGGCGACCTCTCGCACGTCACCGCTCAGCGACACGCCGTGCTCCAGTGCGTGCCGGGCGACGTCGATGCCCACGTGCCTGCCGAACAGGTCCCGCAGCCGGTCCTGCTCGCGCAGCCCGGCGACCATGCTGTTCACCGACACCTGGAGCGAGCCGATCTCGCTGGCGTCGTCGACGCGCACCGAAACGTCCTTGCGGCCGCGGGTGACGAGGCCGACCGCCATCCGCAACCGGCGCAACGGCGCGGCGACCGCCCGCGCGAGGAGCGCGGTGCCGATCGCGCCGCTGACGAGCCCGACGATCGACAGCATGATGAGGCTGGAGGTCTCGTCGGCCCTGCCGATGTTCGGCGGCGCGGCGACGATCAGCACGCCGAGCAGCGGAACCCCGCTCGCTACGGCCCACGTGATCGCGAGCCGGGACAGGACGCTGACCGACACCGCGTTGCGCGGCGGGCTCACTTCCAGCGCGAGGATCAGGATCGGCCGCGCGACCCACTCCGCGGCCAGGTACATCAGGCCGACGGTGAGCAGCCCGCCGAGCCCGACGGCGAGGGTGACGCCGAGGGCGTCGAGCGCGGAGCCCAGGATGCTGGTGAGGGTGCCGAGGATGATCGTGCCGCCGAGCCAGAGGGTGCCGCTGACCAGCGCCAGGTCGCGGGGCAGGCGGAGCGCGCGGCGGGCTTCCGGCGGCGTCGGGCGGCGGCCCTGGGCGAACCAGACGGCGGTGCGGCGGTGCAGGATCGCCGACCACGCCGAGCCGACGAGCACCGAGAGCAGGACGTACGCGCCGGCGCAGGTGAGCAGGATCCAGCTGCGGTCGCCCATGTCGGCGGGGATGCCCTGGAGGAACAGCAGCAGCCAGACGGCCGCCGCGCCGCACACGCTCGACCCGACGCCGAGGACGACGAACCCCAGCCCGGTGCGCAGCACCACGCGGAACTTCGCGAGCTGGGCGAACTTCGGCACGGAGTTGATCGTATTGCCAGCGGCGGGGGTAGGGCGCGTTGTCGCGGTGAGTGGCGGGCCTGCCCGCGCGGGGGGTTCGGTGGACAAGGCTCGGGGTGTGACGGGAGGAAGCAGTGGGAGTGCGGTGAGAACCTGGGGTTGAGAGCCGGCGTGCAGTGGCGATCGGGCTCGGTTTCGGGCGACGCCGGGGCGTGCGCGACGGAAGCGGGAGAGAGTGGTCGGGGACAGCGGCGGCGCCGCGGCGCGTCCGGCGCTGGACACGCCTTGCGGACGGAGGAGCCCGCCCGGGTCAGGAAGCGCGTTTGCGCGAACTGGCCGGCCGCGCCTCCCGGATGGCTTTCTCCAGCTCGGCGCGGTTGAGTTTCGATCGGCCCTTGATGTCGAGCTCCCGCGCCATCTTGTCCAGCTCCGCCTTGCTCAGCTCGGACAGGTCCGGCTCCGCCGCCTTCCGGGACTTCTTCGGGGCGCCCGAAGCGGCCTTCTCCGACTTCCCGCCGGCGCCCTTGCGCCGCTCGACGCTGCGGGACAGCGCTTCGAACAGGTCGACCACCTTGGTCGGCTCGCCGGGCTCGTCCTCGACCGTCACCGTGCGCCCGGCCTTCTTGTCGTCGATCAGCTTCAGGACGCGCTCGTTGTACTGGTCGTGGTAGTCGTCGGGACGCCAGTCGTCCGCCATGGAGTCCACCAGCGCGACCGCCATCTCCAGTTCCCGGCCCCGCGGCTCCGCCTTCTCCGGCAGCTTCTTCAGCTCCTTCGCCGGGTTCCGCACGTCCTCGGCGAACAGCAGCGTGTCCAGCACGAGCACACCATCACCGGCGCGGACCGCGGCGATGTGCTCCTTGCCGCGCATCACGAAGCGTGCGATGCCGGCCTTGTTGGTCTCCGCCATGGCCTGCATGAGCAGCCCGTACGCGCGCCCGAACTCCTCCTTCGTCGGCGCCAGCCAGTAGCTCTTCTGGAAGTACAGCGGGTCGATCTCGCCGAGGTCGACGAACGACTCGATGTCGATGGACCGGGACCGGCCGGGCGCGATCTGGTCCAGCTCCTCCTGCTCGACCAGCACGTAGTCGCCGTCGCCGAGGTCGTAGCCCTTCACGATGTCCTCGTAGGCCACCTCCTCGCCGGTCCGCTCGTTCACGCGCTTGTACCGGATCCGGTCCGACGTGCCGCGCTCGAACTGCCGGAAGTGCACGGTGTGGTCCTCGGTCGCGGAGTACAGCTCGACCGGCACCGTCACCAGGCCGAAGTTGATCGCACCGCTCCAGATCGCTCGCGCCATCACGCCTCCCGGACCACTTCGGTAGCCGACTTGTCGACACGCACGCCCGTGAACCGAGGATGCCGCAGCTTGCCGTCGCCGGTCCACTCCGAAAACCGCACCTGCACGACCACCTTCGGCTCGACCCAGCGCGGCCCGCGCTCGGGCACCGGCTCGTCGAACGGCGACCGGCGGCGCTCCAGACCCGTCAGCGTGCCGGTCAGCTCACGCAGCGTGGCCTCGCTGTAGCCGGCGCCGACCTTCCCCGCGTACCGCAACCGGCCGCGGTCGTAGTAGCCGACCAGCAACGCGCCGAACCCGGTCCGTGCCCCGCCCGGCGCGCTGAACCCGCCGACGACGAACTCCTGCTCCTTGACGCACTTGAACTTCAGCCAGTCGGTCGTCCGCCCGGACCGGTACGGCGCGTCCGCCCGCTTGGCGATAACGCCTTCCCAGCCGCGCGCGCACGCGTGGGCGAAGTACTCCTCGCCGGTGGTGTTGCGGTGCGTGGCGTACCGCAACGCCCCGCCCCAGTCGAAAGCCTTGCGCAGCAACTGCTTCCGCTGCCGCAGCGGCAGCCCAGTGGTGTCGTGGCCGTCGAAGGCCAGCAGGTCGAACAGGTACAGGTACACCGCGACGCCGGTGGCCTCGATGCGCCGCCGGTCGGTCAGGTGGATGCGCTGCTGCAGCCGGGCGAAGCTGGTCTGGTCGCCGTCGAACGCGACGATCTCGCCGTCGGCGACGAAGGAGGAGGCGCCCGATCCGGCGAGCGCCTCCCCGAGTTCCGGATACCCGGCGCTGATGTCGTTGTGGTTGCGCGACCACAGCACGGGCGGGCCGCCGTCGCGCGAGCAGATGGCGCGGACCCCGTCGAGCTTGCGCTCGAACAGCCAGTTCTCCCTGGAGAACGGCTGCTGGGTCAGCGTCGCCAGCATCGGCGCGCGCCACCCGGGATCAGCCATGATCGGCGGTTACCCTGCGAAGCGCTCCGCAAAACCGCTGGTCACAGCTCTCCGTCCTGCTCGGTGAGCCCGTCGCGCAGCCGCTGCAGGGTGCGGGCGAGCAGCCGGGAGACGTGCATCTGCGAAACGCCGATCCGCTCCGCGATCTGGGTCTGCGTCATGTTGTGCACGAACCGCAGGCCGAGGATCTTGCGCTCGCGCTCGGGCAGCTCCTGGATCAGCGGCAGCAGCGCCTCGTGGTTCTCGACGCCCTCCAGCCCGGCGTCCTCCTCGCCCAGCGTGTCGCCGAGCGCGAGGTTCTCGGTGTCGCCGGACAGCACCTCGTCCAGCGACATCGAGTGGTAGGCGTTGCCCGCTTCCAGGCCCTCGTAGACCTCGTCCTGGCTCACGCCGAGGTGGCTCGCGATCTCGCTCGGCGTCGGCGCGCGGCCCAGCCGCTGCGCGAGCTCGGTGCTCGCGCTGGAGATCGACAGGTGCAGCTCCTTGAGCCGGCGCGGCACCCGCACCAGCCAGCCGGTGTCCCGGAAGTGGCGCCGCACCTCACCCATCACCGTGGGCACGGCGAAGGACAGGAAGTCCGAGCCGCGGCTGGCGTCGAACCGGTCCACCGCGTTGATCAACCCGACGGTGGCGACCTGGACCAGGTCCTCCTTCGCCACCCCGCGCCCGGAGAACCGCTGCGCGATGTGCTCGGCCAGGGGCAGGTGCCCCGTCACGAGCTCGTCGCGCAGGGCGGCGCGGCGGGGGTCATCGGCCGGCAGGCTCGCCAGCTCGTCGAACAGCGGGGCCAGGTGGCCGTATTCGTTCGACGATGTGGGTTGTGTCGGCTCGGTCCGGGAACCGGTCACGCGCCTGCCCCTGGGACGTCGACGGCGACCCGTCGCTTGGCGAGTTCGATGTCCACCTGGTGGCCCTGGCCGTTCGACTTCACGTGCGCGTCGACGGAGTCCGTGAGCGTGCTCAGGACCCGCCAGCCGAACGACTTCGTGCTCGGCGCGCTGTCGCTGTCCGACAGCACCGTGCCCTGGAACCGCAGTTCGTCGTCCTGGACGGCGAACCGGCAGCGCATGGTGGAGCCCGGCAGTGCCCGGGTGATCAGCGTCGAGCACGCTTCGTCCACTGCGAGCCGCAGATCGGCGATCGAGTCCAGGTCGAAGTCGGCGCGGGTGGCGAGCGTCGCCACCACCGACCGGACGATCGGCAGGTGTGCCAGGTCGGCACCGAGCCAGAGTTCGATCTCGTTCTGCGCGCGCAAGGACGGTGGCTCCCAGTCCGTCACGTTCACCTCACCGTCGTTCGAGTGTTGCTTCGGAACCATCATGCCTCGAACGAGGGAAGTTCGCTCGGTCCGGTTACCGTCTGGAAGCATTCCGTAGCTGCTGTTATGGCTGTACTCCTCATCGATGGCGCAAGATCGCGCCGAACCCCTCGACGAGCTCCTCGTCGACGTGCACCAGGTCCGCGTCCACGGCGATCGCCGCGGCGGGGACCGCCTCGTCGGCCCGGCACCGGTGGATCTCCGTGGCGCCGTAGGCCTTGAGTTCTTCCTCACCCAGCGCGATCTGCGCCGGGGTCGGCCCCGTGCACACCACGTCCTCGCCAGGATCCCCGACGAGCAGAGTCTCCACATTGGCCTCGCGCAGCGCGGCCGTCACCGCCTCGAGCCCTTGCACCGCAAGGCCGTCCGGCTGGTTCAGCGCGTCGCGGAACTGCTGGACGACGTCGTTGAGACGGCTCTGCCGGACCGCTTCGGCCAGCTCGTCGGCCACGTCGGAGTGCGTGGCCTCGCGCGCGATCGACTTGGCGGCCTCGGGCAGCTCGTCGATCACGGCCTTGCGGCCCTGCACCTCGCCTGCCACCACGATCAGCTGCGCGTTCGTCTGCTCGGCCAGGCGGGCGATCACACCGGCGATGTCGGCGACGTTGTGGCGCTTCACCTCTTCGGTGCGGTGCTGCATCCGGTGGTGCGCCTCACCGCCGCCACGGGTGTGGTGCACCGGGTGGTCCTGGCCGCTGACCTCCTCCGCGGCCATCTCGTGACCGTGCTCGTCGAAGGCCTTGACGGTCGCGCTCACCTGGTCGACCTCGGCGACCACGTGCGGCAGCGCCAGCTCGCCGTACCGCGCCAGCGGCAGCAGGTAGGGCAGGTCGGACACCCTGGCGATGGTGCTCGCGGGCGGGCTCGGCAGGTGCTCGTCGACCACGACCCGTTCGCCGGCGGCCAGCAGCGCGCGGCCGCTGCGGCCGGTCGCGCGCGGGCCGTCCAGGATCGCGCTCTCCAGCGCGCTCACTGCGCCGTCCGGGGCGTGCTGGGCGGTCAGCGCGTCCTTCAGCTCACGCCACTTCAGCTCGAGCTGTTTCTCGGCGTCGGCCGTGTCGTGCGAGTCCTCGAAGTAGACGGACGTGAACGGACCGGTCGCGGTCACCAGCGGGCGCAAGGTCGTCGTGTCCATGCCCGCTTCTTACCCGTCGGTCGGCGCCGTGAAACGCCAGGGTTTGATGGGGTCATGCAGTGGTGGGAGGCGCTGGTCGTGTTCCTGGCCGGGGTGTGGGCGGGCACGATCAACACGGTCGTCGGGTCCGGCACGCTCGTCACGTTCCCGGTGCTGGTCGCGCTCGGCTACTCGCCGGTGACCGCGACGACGTCGAACGCGATCGGGCTCGCGCCGGGCACGATCAGCGGCGCGATCGGCTACCGGCACGAGCTGACCGGCCAGGGCAGGCGGGTCGCCCGGTACGCGGTGCCGTCGGCGATCGGCGCGGTGTGCGGCACGGTGCTGCTGCTTTCCCTGCCGCCCAACGCGTTCGAGACGGTCGTGCCGGTGCTGGTCGGGCTCGCCGTGGTGCTGGTGATCATCCAGCCGCGGGTGTCCATGTGGGTGGCGCGCCGCCGCGAGGCCGGCAAGGGCGGCGGCTCGCGGGGCGGGCTCGTGTTGTTCCTGATCTTCCTGGTCGGCATCTACGGCGGGTACTTCACCGCGGCGCAGGGCGTCATGCTGATGGCGTTCATGGGCATGCTGCTCACCGACCCGCTGCAGCGGCTCAACGGGATCAAGAACGTCCTCGCCGCCGTGGTCAACGTGGTCGCCGGGATCGTCTACGCGTTCATCGCCCCGGTCAGCTGGCCGGTGGTGGCGCTGCTCGCCGTCGGGTCCACCCTCGGCGGGCAGCTCGGCGCCAAGATCGGGCGCCGGCTGCCCGCGCCGGTGCTGCGCGGCGTGATCGTCGTGGTCGGCATCGCCGCGATCGTGCAGCTGGTGGTCAACGGCTGAAGCCGCGGGCCGCCTGCAGGAACGCGTCGTTCTCCTCGCGGGTGCTGATCGTGACGCGCACGCCGTCGCCCGCGAACGCCCGCACGACCACCTTGTTCGCCAGCGAGTGCTCGGCGAACTCGAGCGCGCGGTCGCCCAGCGGCAGCCACACGAAGTTGGCGTGCGTCTCGGGCACCTCGTAGCCGAGGGCGAGCAGTTCGTCGGCGACGCGCTGCCGCTCGGTGACGATCGCCGCGCACCGCTCACGCATCTCGTCCTCGGCGTCGAGCGAGGCCAGCGCGGCGATCTGCGCCAGCGAGTTCACGCTGAACGGGATGTAGACCTTGCGCACCACCTCGGCCAGCTCGGCCGGGCCGACCAGGTAGCCGACCCGCAGCCCGGCCAGGCCGTAGGCCTTGGAGAAGGTCCGCAGCACCACCACGTTGTCGCGGGTGCGCGCGAACTCCATGCCGTCCGGCACGTCCGGGTCGGTGACGAACTCGCGGTAGGCCTCGTCCAGCGCGACGACCACGTGCGGCGGCACCTGGTCGAGGAAGCGGACCAGCTCCTCGTGGCGGTTCGCGGTGCCCGTCGGGTTGTTCGGGTTGCAGACGAAGACCAGCTTCGTCTGCGGCGTGATGGCGGCGAGCATCGCGTCCAGGTCGTGCGTGTGCGTGGCGTCCAGCGGCACCTTCACCGAGGTCGCGCCCGCGATCTGCGTGACGATCGGGTACGCCTCGAACGAGCGCCACGCGAACACGACCTCGTCACCGGGCGCGCACAGGGCCTGCGTGAGCTGCTGGCACAGCGCGACCGAACCGCAGCCGACCGCGACGCGCTCCACCGGGAAGTCGTACTTGCGCGCCAGCCGGTTCGCCAGCGCGGTCACGCCCATGTCCGGGTAGCGGTGCACGTCCGCGGCGGCGTCGGCGATCGCGGTGCGCACGCTCGGCAGGGGGCCGCCCGGGACCTCGTTGCTGGCGAGCTTGATCGCGCCCGGCACCGTCCGCCCGGCGACGTAGGCGGGCAGCGAGCCGAGATCGGGACGGGTACGCACGGACATGGCGGGCACTCCTTCGGGTCGAACGCGCTGCTGCCACGTTATCCCGAACACTTGATCGCGATCGGTGTTGACTCCCGTTCACCCGGGGATGGTTGAGTAGTGCGATGACGCAGACGCACACCTCGCACTACGAGCGGACCGACGGCCGGGCGATCGAGCTGACCTACGCCGAACCCGAGAACGTCGTCCGCGGTGGGCTCGTGGTGCTGCACGAGGTCGGCGGGATCACCGACGGGGTGCGGTTGCTGATCTCGAGCCTGGCCGCGGAGGGCTGGCTGGCCGCCGCGCCGCACATCGAGGACACGCCGACGCCGGACAGCGTCCTGGCCGCCACCGACATCGCGCTGGCCTGGCTGGTCGAGCGCGGCGTGCAGGCCGACCTCCTCGGCGTCGTCGGCTTCGACCTGGGCGGCACGGCCGCGCTGCTGGTCGCCGCCAACCGGAAGCTGGGCGCGGCGGTCAGCGTCGGCGGGCACCGCGTCGCCGAGAAGCCGGGGCTGGTCGACATCGCGCGCGAGCTGGTCAGCCCGTGGCTCGGCCTGTACGGCGACGCCGGCGACGAGCTGGGCGCCGCCGAGGTCGAGAAGCTCCGCGAGGCCGCCGCCGAAGCCCGGGTGGCCACGAACGTGGTCCGCTACCCGGGCGCCAACCACCGGTTCGACGCCGACCCGAAGGCCGCCGTCGAGGCCTGGCAGCGGACTTTGAGCTGGTTCGACGCCCACTTGCGCTAATACGCTCCCGGGGTGACCACCGACGTTGCTGAGACCCCGGAAGTGTTGTGGCGGCCGGACCCGGAGCGGGTCGCCGCGAGCAGGATCCAGGCGTTCCGCGACTGGCTGCGTGCGGAGCGCGACGTGTCCCTCGACGACTACGACGAGTTGTGGCGGTTCTCCGTCGACCGGCCCGCGGAGTTCTGGGGCGCGGCGGCGGAGTTCCTCGGCATCCGCTGGCACGCCGAGCCGAGCGCGGTCCTCGGCGACACGCGCATGCCGGGCGCGCAGTGGTTCCCCGGCGGCACCCTCAACTACACCGAGCACGCCCTGACCGGCGCCGACGACGACCTCGCGGTGATCTTCCGCCGCGAGGACGGGCTGTCCGCCCGGTTGAGTTACGGCGAGCTGCGCGAGCAGGTGGCCGCGATGCGCGCGGCGCTGGTCGAGCTCGGCGTCGGCCGCGGCGACCGCGTCGTCGCGCTCGCGCCGAACTGCCCGCAGACGCTCGTCGCGTTCCTCGCCACCGCGAGCCTCGGCGCGATCTGGTCGTCCTGCTCGCCGGACTTCGGCGTCCGCGCGATCAGCGACCGGTTCACCCAGATCGAGCCGAAGGTCCTGGTCGCGATCAACGGATACGTCTACAACGGACGGTCCTTCGACGTCCGGCCGACGGTCGAGGAGCTGCGGACGCGGATCCCGTCGCTGACGGCGACCGTGCTGGTGGACTACGCCGGCGGCGGCACGGTCGACGGCGCGCTCGCCTGGGACGAGCTGCTCGCCCGGCACGCCGGCGCGGAGATGGCCTACGAGCCGGTGCCGTTCGACCACCCGCTGTGGGTGCTGTACTCGTCCGGCACCACCGGCCTGCCGAAGGGCATCGTGCAGGGGCACGGCGGGATCGTGCTGGAGCACCTCAAGGCGACGGTGCTGCAGATGGACCTCGGGCCGGGCGAGAAGTTCTTCTGGTTCACCACCACCGGCTGGATGATGTGGAACTTCCTGATCGCCGGGCTGCTCGCGCGCTCGACGATCGTGATGTTCGACGGCAGCCCCGGGCACCCCGACCTGAACACGCTGTGGCGGCTGGCGGCCGAGGAGCGGATCACGTACTTCGGCACGTCCGCGCCGTTCGTCCAGAGCTGTCTCAAGGCGAAGATCCGCCCAGCGGCTTCGTTCGACCTGTCCGCGCTGCGGGCGCTTGGATCGACCGGCGCGCCGCTGTCCGACGACGGCTTCCGCTGGATCGCCGACGAGGTCGGCCGGTCGGTGCAGATCTGCTCGGTGTCCGGCGGCACCGACCTGTGCGCAGCGTTCGTCGCGGCCGCCCCGGACGTGCCGGTGTGGCTCGGCGAGCTGTCCTGCCGGGCGCTCGGGGCCGCGGTGACGGCGTTCGACGAGGACGGCCGCGAGGTGGTCGACGAGGTCGGCGAGCTCGTGGTGACCAAGCCGATGCCGTCGATGCCGGTGTTCTTCTGGAACGACGAGGACGGGTCACGACTGCGCGAGGCCTACTTCGACATGTACCCGGGCGTGTGGCGGCACGGCGACTGGATCCGGATCACGCCGCGCGGCTCGGCGGTGATCTACGGCCGCAGCGACTCGACGCTCAACCGCGGCGGCGTCCGGATGGGCACCGCCGAGTTCTACCGCATCGTCGAGGGCTTCGACGAGATCGCCGACTCGCTCGTCATCGACACCACGCGAGCCGGGAATACCGACGGTGAGCTGCTGTGTTTCGTCGTGATGGCGCCCGGGGCGGATCTTGCCGCGGTCGAGCCGGAGCTGCGCGCCCAGTTGCGGCGCGGCCTCTCGCCGCGACACGTACCCGATCGGTTCATCGAGGTGGCGGAGGTGCCGCGGACGCTGAACGGTAAGAAGTGCGAGGTGCCGGTCAAGAAGATCCTGACCGGGGTGGCGCCGGAACGGGCGGTCAGCCGGGACGCGCTCGCCAACCCGGGGGCACTCGAACCGTTCGTCGACATGGCCAGGGGGAGTTAGGGGGCAGGGGTGTCCGGGAGGACGTTGACCGGGGAGCGGCCGGCCGTCTGGCGCGTCACGGGCGCGGCGTCGGTCGTGGCGATCACCTGGGTGACCAGGCTGGTCGGGCTGTTGGCGGTGATCTCGGTCGTCCTGCCCGCCGGGCGGCGCGGCATGCGCGGGCACGTCGCGGTGTGGCTCGGGCTGCCCCAGGAGGCGACGACGGCCGCGGCCGCCGTCGTGCTGGCCGTCGGGGTGCTGCTGATCATGCTCGCGTCCGGGCTGAAGCGGCGCAAGCGCCGGGCCTGGCAGCTCGCGCTGGCCGCCAGCGTCGTGCTGGCGGTGTCGCACCTGGGGATGCAGCACGTGTTCGGCGCCGGGGTGGTGGCGGTCGCGCTGGCCGTGACGCTGGTGCTGAACCGGCGGCACTTCGTCGCGCTGCCCGACCCGGTGACCGGGAAGTGGGTCGCGCTGCGCGTGTTCCTGCAGCTGCTGGTGGCCGGGTTCGTGATCAACGTCGCGCTGCTGTCGGTCGCGCCGTCCCGGTTCATGGCGCCGCTGTCGTTCCCGGACCGGATGGCCGAGGCGGCGCTGGCGCTGTTCGGGGTCAGCGGCCCGGCCGAGTTCCACGTCGAGTGGATGGACGACCTGACCGCCACGGTCGGGCTGCTGTTCGGGCTGGGCGCGGTGCTGCTCGCCGCGTACTTCCTGCTGCGCTCGGCCGAGCCGGCGCCGCACCTGAGCGAGGACGAGAAGGCCCGGTTGAAGGCCCTGCTGGACAAGCACGGCGCCCGCGACTCGCTCGGGTACTTCGCGCTGCGCGACGACAAGTTCGTGGTGTTCTCCAAGACCGGCAAGGCGGCCGTGACGTACCGGGTGATCGCCGGCGCGGCGATCGCGTCGGCCGATCCGCTGGGCGACAACGAGGCCTGGCCGGGCGCGATCGAGGAGTTCCTGGCCGTCTGCCGCCGGCACGGCTGGGTCCCGGCGGCGATGGGGTGCTCGGAGCTGGGCGCGACCGCGTGGGCCCGGTACGACCTGGACGTGCTGGAGATCGGCGACGAGGCGGTCGTCGACGCGGCCACGTTCACGCTCGAGGGCCGCGTGATGCGCGGGGTGCGCCAGGCGGTGGCGAAGACGAAGCGGGCCGGGTACGCGGTGCGCGTGCGGCGGTCGGAGGAGCTGGCCGAGGGCGAGCTGGCCGAGCTGGAGGCGCTGGCGGCGAAGTGGCGCGGGAGCGACACCGAGCGCGGGTTCTCGATGGCGCTGGGCCGGATGGGCGATCCCGGGTCGGTGCTGGTGACCGCCGAGCAGGACGGCGTGGTGCGGGGGCTGCTGCAGTTCGTGCCGTGGGGCGACGACGGGCTGTCGCTGGACGTGATGCGCCGTGATCGCACCGCGGACAACGGCATCAACGAGCTGATGATCTCGGAGCTGCTGCTGGCCGCGAAGGATCACGGTGTGAGGTACGTCTCGCTGAACTTCGCCGCGTTCCGGAAGCTGATGGAGCAGGGCAGGCGGATCGGGGCGGGCCCGGTGGCGCGCGCCTCGGCGAAGGTCCTGGGATGGATGTCACACTGGGTGCAGATCGAGTCGCTGTACCGGTTCAACGCCAAGTTCCAGCCGGCGTGGGTGCCCAGGTACCTGGTGTACCCGGGCGTGCGCGAGCTGCCACGGGTCGGGGTGGCCGTCTTCGAGGCCGAGGGCTTGGCCGGACGTTCCCCCAGGTTGCGGCGGTTGTTGCGGAGATGAGGGGGTCCTTTGCCGCGGCTTCGAGGGGCTGTGTACGCTATCTCAGCAGTGGTCGTGATCCGGGAGGCTTCGCCTAGTCTGGTCTATGGCGCCGCACTGCTAATGCGGTTGGGGGTAACCCCCCCTCCCGGGTTCAAATCCCGGAGCCTCCGCAAGGCACTCGGACCCCGAGTGCTAGAGTGAAAACTGAACAAGCGCCCGTAGCTCAACGGATAGAGCATCTGACTACGGATCAGAAGGTTAGGGGTTCGAATCCCTTCGGGCGCGCGTCTGGTTGAGACAGCAAGACCACGAAGCCCCTCTGGCGACAGAGGGGCTTCGTGCTGTTCAGGGTGGTTCGAGGACGCGCCCGGCGCTGGGCGGTATGACCCCAGTGGGGGATTCCTCCTCTTCGGGTGCAACAGGGGCTGGGTCGGCCGCGACCAACCAGCACCGTTGTCGCACCGCTCGAGGAGGAGCCGTGACGAAAGTCTTCCGATTGCTCGTGGTCGGCCTGATGTTCGCCGTGGCCGGTGTGCTCGGCTCGGCCACCGCGTCCGCCGCCTCGGTCACCCCGGTCTTCATCAGTGGCAACCCGTCCTGCGACGGTGGCATCAAGATCGACCCCGTCGTCAGTGGCACCTACGGTCCGGTTCGGATCGTCGTGAGTGGATCGTCGTTCAGCTTCTACACCGTCGGTGACGCCGTGGTGAGCGACGTGATCGTCAAGGGCGGCCCGAACGCGAACTGGTACCACTACGACCCGCCGGTCACGTCGGACACCGGCCTCACCGCCCCGCTCAACCCGAACAGCGGCAAGCCCTACGGCCTCAGCCACCTGTGCTTCTCCGTCGACGACAAGAAGTTCCCCGACCCCAAGTGAACACCGTCAGCGGCCGGGCACGATCACACGGAGCGTGCCCGGCCCGCCCTCGCCGGAGGTGCCCGTGATCCGTCGTCTCGCGCCGGCCGTCCTGGCGGCCGCGCTCCTCACCCAGGTCCCCGGCATCGCGTCCGCCGCGGAGCCGCTGCAGCCCGACCTCGGCATGGCGCGCATCAGTGACCTCAAGATCGCCACGACCGCCTCGGGGCAACGGCAGCTCCGCTTCTCGGCGACGATCGTCAACGTCGGGCGCGGGCCGTTCGAGCTCGTCGCGGACCGGGCGTCCGAGTCGTCGTCCTTCGTGGTCTCCCAACGTGTTCCGCAGTCGGACGGCTCCCGCGTTTCGGTCGGCGTCCCGGCGAGCCTGGTGTACGGCGGGGACGGCCACGGCCATTGGCACGTGCGGGACCTGGAGAGCTACCAGCTCGTGCGGCTCGACAACGGCAGCAAGGTCGGCACCTCGTCGAAGGGCGGCTTCTGCTTCTTCGACACCGACGCCTACCGCCTCACGTTGCCGGGCGCACCGCAGTCCTCTGTGTACTCGCCGGAGACCTGCGGGCACCTCGACTCGCTGACGGTGTCGATGGGCCTGTCCGTCGGCTGGGGCGACCGGTACCCGTGGACGCTGCCCGACCAGTACATCGACATCACCGGCCTCGCCAACGGCCAGTACCGGCTCATCGCCACCGCCGACGCCCAGGGCCTGTTCGTGGAAAGCAACCGCGCCAACAACTCGACGTGGGTGGACATCGCCGTGACGAGCCGCAAGAGCGGGACGTCGGTGAAGATCCTCGGCTACGGCCCGGCGGCCTAGGCCGTCAGCGGGACTGGAGCGCGTCCAGCGCCACGGCCTGCGCGAGCACCAGCCGGCGGTCCAGCGACGGGTCGGCGACGCGCACCAGGTAGTGGTCCCGGAACCGGGTCTTCTTTTCGAAGCTGCCGACCAGCTGGCCGTCGCGGACGAAGTCGAAGTGGTACTTCCATGGGAACGGGATGTCGCCGACCCACGGGAGGAAGTCCCAGACGCGGCGGAACAGCGCCAGGGCCATGCTGCGCTCGCTGATCTCCACCGGCGGCACGCCCGGCTGCTCCAGCCGCCACGTCGACCGCAGCAGCGACTTGCCGAACTGCTTGCCGAACACCCCGATCGGCTGCCCGTCGCCGGTCGTCACGTCGTAGCCGCTCGCCAGGTCGATCACCTTGCGGGCACGGAACGCGGCGAGCACGTGCTGCTTGCTCTCGTCCGCGTAGAGGGTGACCTGCTCGCGGAAGGTCATCCGCTTCTGCTCGACGAACGCGACCAGCGCGCCGGGCCCGCCGTTGCCGTCGTCGGTGAACACCTCGTAGCGGTTCACCATCATGGTGACCCGCTGGTGGACGTGGAACTGGTCGTGCTGCTGCAGGTTCACGGATCTCCCCCAGGTCGAGTGTTCGCTCGTCCCCGGATACTTTAGGCGGAGATCCTGGGCTGAGCCGCGTGCCGCCGCCGCACGTCTGCCGCGCCGTTCGTTGATGCGCGCAGCGGGGCCTTTTGCAGCTTGCCCGTCGCGGTCTTCGGCAACTCGGTCATCACCTTGACGAAGCCGGGCACCATGTGTTTCGGCATGCGCTCGCGGCAGAACTCGGTCAGCGCGGACGGGTCGATCTCCGCTCCGGGGTCCGGCACGACGCAGATCATGACCTCGTCCTCGCCGCCGGCGTCGTCGGTCTTCACGCCCACCGCGGCGCACTCCGCGATCCCCGGGTAATGCAACACGGCCTGCTCGACCTCGTACGACGAGATGTTCTCGCCGCGGCGGCGGATGCAGTCCTTGATGCGGTCGACGAAGTGCAGCCGCGACTGCTCGTCCAGGAAACCGGCGTCCCCGGTGTGGAACCACAGGTCACGCCAGGCCTCGACGGTCTTGTCCGGCATCTTGAAGTACCCGGCCATGAACGCGCCGGGAATCCGGGGGCGCACGACTATCTCGCCGACGGTGCCTGCCGGGAGCAGCTGCCCCGTCTCCGCATCGGCGATGGCCAGCTCGAACGCGTCCAGTGCCTTGCCGGAGTTCCGGCCCGAGGTCGAGTACGCCACCATGTTGCACTCGGTCATGCCGAATCCGTGGAGCACCTCGACGCCGAAGCGCCGTTCGAATTCCGGGGCGCCCTCGTCGGAGACCGGGATCGACAGCACCGCCCGCAGCCCGTGGTCCAGGTCGGCGTCCGAAGGCGGCTGGTTCAGCACGAAATCGGCCATCACGCCGAGCAGGTGGGTGATCGTCGCGCCGGTGCGGCGGACGTCCGGGAGCCACCCCGACGCGCTGAACCGCTTCGCCAGGTAGAACTGGGCGCCCGCGAACAGCACCGCGCCGACCTGCATGAACAGGCCGTTCGCGTGGAAGAGCGGCAGGGCGACGTACTCCTTGTCCGCCGGGGTCATCCGAAGGTGCGTCGCGATCCCGGCGCCGAAGAGCACGCAGTGCGCGTGCGGGAGGAGCACGCCCTTCGCCGGCCCGGTCGTGCCGGACGTGTAGAGGATCGTGGAGATGTCCGATGGCGCCAGCTCGGCGGGCTCGGCGATCGGGGCGTGCGCCACGACCTCGTCCCACCGCGGCTCGCCGAAGACCACGACTTCGCGGACCGAACCGGGCAGTCCCGCGTCCCGCACCGTCTCCAGCAGGTCGGCCTGGACGAACACCACGGCCGGCTCCGAGTTCGCCAGCTGGTGGCCCAGGAACTGCCCCTTCAGCTCCGGGTTGAGCGGCACGAAGATGGCGCCGATCAGGTTGGCGCCGAACAGCACCGCGAGGATCTCGGGCCGGTTCCCGGTGACGCACACGACGCGATCGCCCTTGCCGCAGCCGGCCGCGGACAGCCAGCCGGCGACCGCGGCCGCCTTGTCCCACACCTCCCGGTAGGTCCAGGTCGTGCCGTCGAAGGACTCCACGAACACCTGCTCCGGCTGCGCGGCGGCGCGCTTGCGCAGCAGGCTCGGCAGGTCCGTCCGGACGGCGTCCACCAGTGGCGTGCGAGAGCTGGCCGAAGTCACGAGTCTCGTCCTCCTGACGCGGGGCGTCGGTGACCGCGTTCCGGCAGACGATACCTCAGTTTCAATTCACTCGGTAGGGCCGAACTCCGCCTGTACCTGGGGCAGCACCTCGGTGCCCAGCAGTTCGATCGCCGTCATCACGTGCTTCTGCGGCACCCCCGACCAGTCCATCTGCATGGCGTACCGGTCCGCTCCGACGAGCTTCCCGACCGTGATCAGCCGGTCCGCGACCTCGTTGGGGCTGCCGGTGAACAGCGACGACGCCCCGGCGGTGTACGCGTCGTACTCGGCGCGGGTCGGGACCGCCCAGCCGCGGGCCCGCGCGCCGTACTTCATCGTTTCCAGCCAGTACGGGTAGAACGTGTCCTTCGCGTCCTGCGACTTCCGCGCCACCAGCCCGATCGCGCTCATCGTCACGTGCTGTGTCGCCGGGTCGTTGCCGGACACCTCGCTCGCTCGGCGGTACAGCTCCACCAGCGGCGCGAACCGCTCCGGGCGGCCGCCGATGATCGCGTACACGACGGGCAGCCCGAGCGCGCCGGCGCGGATCGAGGAGTCCTGGTTGCCTCCCGTGCCGACCGAGATGCGCAGGTGCTCGCCGTACGGCCGCGGCAGCACCCGCGCACCCCGCAGCGGCGCGCGGAACTTGCCCGACCACGTCACCGGGTCCTCGCGGTCCAGCGCCAGCAACAGGTCGAGCTTCTCCTCGAACAGCGCGTCGTAGTCCTCCAGGTCCGCGCCGTACAGCGGGAACGACTCGATGAACGACCCGCGCCCCACCAGCAGCTCGGCCCGGCCACCGCTGAGCTGGTCGAGCGTCGTGAACTGCTGGTAGAGCCGCACCGGGTCCTCGGTGCTCAACACGGACACCGCGGTCGACAACGTGATCTTCGAGGTCGCGCTCGCCGCGGCCGCCAGCACCGTGGCCGGGTTGGAGATCGCGTACGAGTCGAGGTGGTGCTCGCCGAGGCCGTAGAACCCCAAGCCGAGCTCGTCGGCCAGCTTCATCCGCTCCAGCGTGTTCGCCAGCGCCGCCGAGACGGACAGCTGTTCGCCGGTGACCGGGTCGGCCGGGCGGTCACCGAAGCTGTAGATGCCGAGTTCCATGCCTCCCAAGGTAACCAGCGGATGATGACACGTCAACTAAATCGGACGACGAGGCTCGACAGCCGCCAGGTCCCCGGGTCCGGCATGCGCTCGACCTTCACCGGTTCGAACTCCCGGGCCAGCAGCGCGGTCAGCGCCACCTCGGTCTGCACCCGGGCCAGCGCGGCGCCGAGGCAGAAGTGCGGGCCGTGCCCGAAGCCGAGGTGCCCGCCGCCGGGCCGGGTCACGTCGAAGCGGTCCGGATCCTCGAAGGCGCGCGGATCCCGGTTGGCCGCCGCGACCGCCGCGACGATCGCCTCGCCCTCGCGGATCAGCACGCCCTCCAGTTCGACGTCCTCGCGCGCGTACCGCGGGATCGTCATCAGCGTCGGCCCGCACCAGCGGATCAACTCGTCCACCGCGCGCGGCATCAGTCCTGGGTCGGCACGCAGCGCGGCGAGCTGGTCCGGGTGCTCCAGCAGGGCGGCCACGGCGTTCGCGACGAGGTTCGACGGCGTCTGCCCGGCCAGCACCAGGTGCCACACGAGCGTGACCATCTCGGTGTCGCTGAGCCGGTCCTCGGCCCGGATCAGGTCGGCGAGCACGTCGTCACCCGGCTCCTCCCGGCGACGGGCGATGGCGGCCTGCGCGCCGGCCATGACGCCGGGGATCGCGGCGGCGAACGCCGGGCCGTGGCCGCTCGCGACCGCCATGCCGTACTCGCGCCACTGCGGGCGGTCCTCGCCGGGGATGCCGACCAGCTCGCAGATCACGTCCATCGGCAGCGGACGGGCGAAGTCCCGCAGCAGGTCGGCCTCCGCGGGCAGGTCGTCGAGCAGCCGTCCGACGAGCGGTTCGACGCGTGGCCGGAAGTCCAGTGCGCGGCGCGCGGAGAACGCGGGGGACACCAGGCGGCGCAGCCGGGCGTGCTCCGGACCCTCCACTTCGGACATCGTGCGCATGTACGCGCGGCAGTGTTCGGGCACGTCCGGGCGCTGGTAGCTGTTCGCGGTCAGCTCGAAGCGGGGATCGGACAGGACCGCTCGCGCGGTCTCGTGGCGGGTCGCGGCCCACACCGGGCCGAAGCCGGGCGCGCCGACGCGGGCCAGCGGTGACTGCTCCCGCGCGCGGCCGTAGGCGGTGAACGGGTCGGTCAGCACTTCGGGGTCGGTCAGGGAGATCTCGGGAATCACTCGCACTCCAGATGTTGGATTCAGATGTTCACGTCATCTGAATGGGCACGATATCTTGGTCTTCGTCCGGATGGCAACGAGGAGGCTTCGTGGCGCGGCTGACCAGGGCGGAGACGCAGGAGCGCAACCGCGCGAAAGTGCTGGTCGCGGCGCGGGAGGAGTTCGCGGAGCGGGGGTTCCGGGACGCCAAGGTGGACGTCATCGCCGAGCGGGCGGAGCTCACGCGCGGCGCGGTCTACTCGAACTTCCCCGGCAAGCGGGCCCTGTACTTCGCGGTCCTGGCCGACCTCGCGGCCCGCGCGGAGCCGTCCCCGCACAGCAGGCCCGGCACCGACGCCCGGTCCGCGGTCGGCTCGTTCGCCCGCGACTGGATCGTGCGGGACGCCGGCCTGGCCCGCGACCTGCCCGCCGAAGTGATGGCCGACGAGCGGGTGCGGCTGCCCTACGCGCAGCTCATGGAACTCGGCGCGCTGCTGCTCGCGCTGGCGGTGGAACGGCTCGACCCGCCGGAGTCCCCGCCGGGCGCGCCACCCGCGCGGTACGTGCGCCGGGCGCGGGCGGTGCTGACGTCGCTGCACGGCGCGCGTCAGCTCACCGTCGCGGCGCCCGGGTTCGTCGAGCCGTTCGACGTGATCAGCACCTGTGAACAGCTCGCCGACCTGCCGTTCAACGACTGGTGGGCCCCGCCGCAGGTGTCCCCGCACCCGCGCCCCGCCGACGAGCCGTGGTCGCCCGGCGAGGCCGTCGACCTGGTGCGCGGCGAGCCGGTCCGGCTTCCGTCCGACGGCGTCGTCGCGGTCCTCGGCCTGCACCGGCTCGCCGTCGTGGAGGAAGCCGTCCGGGCGGGGCTGGATGTCACGCTCGTGGCGGTCACCGGGGAACCGGCCGAGCTGGGGCCGCTCGCGCGCCTGGTGATCACCGAGGTCGCCGCGTGCCTGCGGCAGGCGTTCCCCGAGGCCGCGTGGCCGCGCCTGCGGGTCGTGTGCGACGAGCGGGGCGAGCTGGCCGCGGCGGCCGGGGTGGCGGCGGTCAGTGACGCGACCGAGGTGGCGGTGCGCGTGGCCGGCGGCCGGATCATCGCGCGCGCGGATGGATTCGGCGCCTGCCACGCGGTGTCAGCAGGGAAACTTGCGCCCGCCGCCACGGCCAACCACGATCGGTCCTCGTGACTACGGCGGAAACCTCGCTCCGGTACGGCCAGGCCGCCGGGCGCTGGGTCCTGTTCGCCACCGTTCTCGGGTCCGGCGTCACGTTCCTGGACGCCACGGTCGTGAACATCGCGCTGCCCAAGATCGGCAGCGACCTCGAGGCGAGCACGGCCGGTCTGCAGTGGACGATCAACGGCTACACGCTCAGCCTCGCCGCGCTGATCCTGCTCGGCGGCTCCCTCGGCGACCGCTTCGGGCGGCGGCGGATCTTCGTGCTCGGCGTGGCGTGGTTCGCGATCGCGTCGCTGCTCTGCGGGCTCGCGCCGGACATCTGGACGCTGGTCGCCGCCCGGGTGCTGCAGGGCGTCGGCGGAGCCCTGCTCACGCCCGGATCGCTGGCGATCCTGGAGGCCTCGTTCCACCCCGACGACCGCGCGAAGGCGATCGGCGCGTGGTCCGGGCTCGGCGGGATCGCCGGGGCGCTCGGACCGTTCCTCGGCGGCTGGCTGGTCGAGGTGGCGAGCTGGCGGCTGGTGTTCCTGATCAACGTGCCGCTCGCGGCGATAGTCGTGCTGGTCGCGCTCCGGCACGTCCCGGAGACCCGCAACCCGGAGGCCGCGCGGCAGCTGGACTTCACCGGCGCGGCGATGGGCGCGCTCGGGCTGGCCGGGCTGAGCTACGGCTTCACGGCGTGGCCGGCGCTTGGCGCGGGCTCGCCGACGGTGCTGGCGGCGCTCGGCGTGGGGGTCGCCGGGATCGCGGCGTTCGTGCTGACCGAGCGGCGGTCGCGGCACCCGATGCTGCCGCTCGGCGTGTTCGCGTCGCGGGCGTTCACCGCGGCGAACCTGGTGACGTTCGCGGTGTACGCCGCGCTGGGCGGCGTGTTCTTCCTGGTCGTGCTGAACCTGCAGGTCGTCGGCGGGTACTCGCCGGTCGCGGCGGGTTCGGCGATGCTGCCGGTGACCGCGCTGATGCTCGTGCTGTCGGCGCGCGCCGGGGCGCTCGGGCAGCGGACCGGGCCGCGGCTGCCGATGACCGCAGGGCCGGTCGTGTGCGCGGTGGCTCTCGTGCTGCTGTCCCGGATCTCGGCGAGCCCGTCGTACCTGACCGAGGTCCTGCCCGCGGTCGTGGTGCTCGGGCTCGGCTTGTCGCTGACGGTCGCGCCGCTGACCGCGACCGCGCTCGGCGCGCTCGACGACCGGTACGCGGGGGTGGCAAGTGGCGCGAACAACGCGATCGCCCGCACCGCCGGGCTGCTCGCGGTCGCGGTGCTGCCGCTGGTCGCGGGCATCGGCACGGGCAGCCTGACCGATCCCGCGGCGCTCGCGCCCGCCTACCGCACGGCGATGCTGGTGTGCGCCGGACTGCTCGTCGCGGGCGCGTTGATCGCGTTCGCGTTCGTGCCCGGCCGCCCGAAGCCGGCGCCGGTCAGCCCGGTGAAGGTGCACTGCGCGGTGGCCGGCACACCGCTGCACCCCGCGGAATGCCGCGAGCCCTTGGAACGTTGACCGGTGTGCGAGGAAGGAGCGGGTATGAAGAGCAGGAATTCGCTCAGGTCGCTCAAGCGTCAGCCGGGCTCGATCGTGGTCCGGCGCCGGGGGCGTTCGTTCGTCATCAACAAGAACAACCCCCGGGTGAACGCCCGTCAAGGCTGAATTGTCCGGAAACAGGGTCCGTCCAGAGTCGACGGACCCTGTTCTTTTGTGTCACGTGCCGTTTATCGTGTCGATCGATGAACGTGCGTGGAACTGCCGTCGTGGTCGGCGCTACCGGCGGGATCGGTGCGGAAGTGGCCGCCGCCCTGGCCGACCGGTACACCGTATGGGTCGCCGGGCGGGACGAGACCGCGTTGAAGGAATTGGCCGGAACGTTACCGGACGCGCATTGCTGGACCGTCGACCTCGCGGCCGATCCGGACATTTCCGATAATTGTCCGGAATTGTCGTCGGTCGACGTGGTCGTGCATTGTGCGGGTGTTTTCCAACTGGGTTCGGTCGCGGAAACCGATCTCGACGTGTGGCGTGAGCTGTTCGCCGTGAACCTGTTCGGCGTCATCGGGACGACCCGGCGGCTGCTGCCCGCGCTGCGAGCCGCGCGGGGCCGGGTGATCCTGGTGAACTCGACGGCCGTCCTCGGCTCACCCGCCCACCGGTCCGCCTACGCCGCCAGCAAGACGGCGCTGCGGGTGTTCGCCGAGGCGCTGCGCCGCGAGGAGCTCCCGAACGGGGTCCGCGTCACGAGCATCTACCCGGGACGCGTCGCGACGCCGATGCAGCAGACCGTCCGCTGGATGGAGGGCGGTCCCTACGAGCCCGAGCGGTACCTCGACCCGGCGTCGATCGCGGACGCGGTGCGATCCGTGCTGGACGCGCCGCCGAACACGCATCCGACCGAACTCGTGATCGAGCCCGAATGGCGTCCGTGACCTTGCGGTCGCGGCCCGCATCCGGTGGTATGGCGGCATGAACCAGACGGACGCTGTCGTCGTGATCGCGACCATCGAGGCCGCGGAAGGCAAGGAGGCCCAGGTCGAGGAGGCGCTGCGGACCGCGGTGCGGGCGGTGCACTCCGAGCCGGGCTGCGAACGCTACGCGCTGCACCGCGACGCGAAGTCGCCGACGACGTTCGTGATGGTGGAGAAGTGGGCGTCCGGCCCGGCGCTCGGCGCCCACGGCAAGGGCGCGGCCCTCGCCGAACTGGGCGCGGCCCTCGACGGGCTGCTCGCGAAGCCGATGGACGTGCGGCTGCTGACCCCGCTGCCGGACGGGGACGGCAAGCTGGGCGCGCTGTGAACCTGCCGCTCGCCGGGATCACCGTCGTCAGCCTGGAGCAGGCCGTCGCGGCGCCGTTCGCGACGCGCCAGCTCGCCGATCTGGGCGCCCGGGTGATCAAGGTGGAACGTCCCGGTGGCGGCGATTTCGCGCGGCGCTACGACACGACCGTGCACGGCCAGTCCAGCTACTTCGTCTGGCTCAACCGGTCCAAGGAGTCGCTGACCCTCGACCTCAAGGACCCCCGCGGCCGGGAGGTCCTGGCCGGCCTGCTCGCCGGCGCGGACGTGTTCGTGCAGAACCTCGCGCCCGGCGCGGCGGCCCGCCTGGAGCTGGATCCGGCGACGCTCGCGCAGCGGTACCCGTCGTTGATCCCGTGCACGATCAGCGGGTACGGCACGGACGGGCCGTGGGCGGAGCGGAAGGCCTACGACCTGCTCGTCCAGTGCCAGACCGGCCTGGTGTCGCTGACCGGGACGCCGGAGGGCGCGGCGCGGGCGGGGGTGTCGGTCGCGGACATCGCGGGCGGCATGTACGCCTACTCGGGCATCCTGACGGCCCTGTTCACGCGGGCCACGACCGGCCGGGCGGAGCCGGTGGAGGTGTCGTTGTTCGACGCGCTGTCCGAGTGGATGGGACAGCCGGCCTACTACACGCGCTACGGCGGCACGCAGCCGCCGCGGGTGGGCACCCAGCACGCGACGATCGCGCCCTACGGGGCGTACACCGCGGCCGACGGCAAGGACGTGCTGTTCTCGATCCAGAACGAGCCGGAGTGGGTCGCGCTGTGTTCGCGGTTCCTGCAGCGGCCCGAGCTGGTCGACGACCCGCGGTTCGCGACCGGTTCCGCGCGGGTGGTGCACCGGGACGAGCTGAACGAGATCGTGGCGGCGCGGTTCCGTGAGCTGGACAGCGACAAGATCATGGCCCTGCTGGACGACATCGGCGTGGCGAACGCGGGGGTGAACTCGGTGCACGAGTTCCTGGCGCACCCGGTGCTCGCCGAGCGCGACCGGTGGCGCACGGTGCCGATCCCTGGCGGGACGGTGGAGGCGCTGCTCCCGCCGGTGATCATGGGCGGGTTCGAGCCGTGGATGGGGCCGGTGCCCGAGGTGGGCGCGCACACCTCCGCGATCCTCCAGGAACTCGGCCACGACGAGGCCGCCGTGGAGCGACTGCGGGCGGAGGGTGTGGTCTGACCCGCGGGGTTGGCGGGGGTTGTTCTCATAGTCGAGTGGCCTTGCGGCTGGGCGACGATGTGCCTGCCGAGCGGTTTTGGGTGGCGGGTGTGGTCTGTTCCTGGCCCGCCGGCGCCGCCTCCTGCTGTGGTGCGGGGTGCTGGTCCGGCGGAAGTAGAGCCCGCAGCGCGTCGGGGGGCTGGGGTGACCTGGATTGAGCCCCTCGTTCGTGGGGTACTCCCCAGTATGCGTCGCACGTTGCTCGGGATTTACCTGAACGACCATGTGGCCGTGGTGACGGCCGGGGTGGAGCTGGCCAGGCGCTTCGCCCGCGCCGAGGCCGACTGGGCGGGCAACGGCAAGCTCGACCGCCTCGCCGAGGAGATGGCCGAGGACCGCGACGCCCTCGTCGACATGATGCGCGCTCTCGGCGAACCCTCCCGCCCCACCGGGCACTGGGCCGGGTGGCTCCTGGAGAAGGCGGGCCGGCTCAAGTTCAACGGCCGCCTGCTGAACCGTTCGCCGCTCAGCCGCGTCGTCGAACTCGAGGGGCTCCGGCTCGGCGTCGAGGGCAAGGTCGCGGCCTGGCGCACCCTGCGTGCCCGCGCCGCCGTCGACCCGCGGCTGGACGCCGACCGGCTCGACGAGCTGATCGCGAACGGGCGCAGTCAGGCGACGCGGCTCGAACGCCTGCGGGCACGCGCGGTGGCCGAGCTGTTCGGTGAGGAAACCGACCAGGCCGCCTGACGACACCGGTTCGCGCGTAAGGATCCACGAGTTCTTCCCCTGTGGTTAACCCGTTTCGTCGCGTCGTGTGTTAGGCGTCTCCCATCAGTCCGCAATGGACAGTCGAGTTGTCCACAGATCCGTCCACCTGTGGATCGCTTTGTGGACAACCGCTCAGGCGGGTGTGGCGTACCGGACTTCGGCTTTGAACCGCGTTCGCGCGGCGATCCGGCGGGCGCCGCTCATGTTCATGCGCCACGTGGCCATCGCGACGCTGACCCGGAAGTGGTTGGCCACCGAGTGATCCGACCAGCCCTTGAACGCGGCGATCCGCGCGGCGTCAGTGGGGATGAGGAGCTCGCCGGACAGTTCGGCGGCCTCCTCCTCGATGCCCGCCACGGCCGAGCGGCAGCCGTTCTCGTCGGTCAGCGTTGGGCCGAACGGGTGCTCCAGGAGCACGTGCGCCATCTCGTGCGCGATCGTGGATCGCCTGCGGCGCATGGGGTGCACGTGGTTCTCGATGATCACGGCGCCGCTCGGGTCGAGCGGGACCAGCGCCGCGGAGAACACGTGCGGGCGTTCTTCCGTCAGGTGCCGCACCGACTCCGCGGGCAGGAACGGGCTGCGCAGGTCGAACACCTCGATCCCGTACAGCTCGGCCAGCGCCCACGGGTCCAGCGGGGCGAAGACCTCGGTCCCCAGCTCGGCCCGCACCTCGAGGGCGAGTTCCCTGGCCTCCTTCTTGAAACCACGGCGGAGGGTCATTTCGACTCCTTGTTCTTGGCGCGGATGTGTCGCATCGTCAGGCCGACCACGTCCAGCAGGTGCTGCTGGTCGGACTCGCTGAGTTCTTCCTCGGCCCGGAGCAGCGGCGCGAGCTGCGCTTCGAGCGAGGGCCGGCGGCGCCCGTCGGGCTGGCCCTCCGGCCACACCATGAACGTCTCGGCGGGCATCCCGAGCCACTGGACGAGCGCGATGAACCCGTCCAGGTCCGGCCGGTGACCGTTGCCCATCCGGCTGACCAGGGACGCGCTCACCCCGGCCTCGGCCGCGAGCTGCCGCCACGACAATCCGCGTGACTCGCGCTCCGCGTCGAGGGCCGCATAGAGCCTCCCGGTGTCCAGCCGTCCGCCCATGTGGCACACCTCCGCTTTCCGTTCCGTCGCAGTTTTGCCGAACCGTTGCGGAGGTGCAACGGTGATGTACTATAGGGACAGTGTTGCTCCAGTGCAACACCCGAGGAGGGAGAGGGATCATGTCGCGGACGGTGTACTGGGTCTCGCCGATGCTGGGCAGCTGGGATGTGAAGCGGGGCGAGGCCGTGCTGTCGCACCACGAACGCAAGCGGGACGCGGTGCGCGCGGCCGCGAAGCTGGCGCGCGCCGACCGCCCGAGCGTGCTCAGGATCCAGCGGCGCGACGGGTCGATCGAGAGCAGACGGCTCTACGGCAACGATCCGCTGCCTGCTCCGGGTTGACTTCTCCCGCGGCCTGCCGCCGGGGGTGGGGTGGGTGGGCATGGGGTGGACGATAGGGGTGGGGTCTGACAATTCGGGGCGCTTCGTCCCGGCGCCTCAGGAGGCCCTCCGCCCGGCGTCCCCTGTGGACAGTGCGGTTTCCACCTCCGCGCACAGGATGTGGACCGCCACGAGGTGAGCTTCCTGCACGGTGGCCGCCGTGCCGGGCAGGCACAGGGCGTCTTCGACGACGTTCGCCAGCGGGTTCGGGCTCGGCCCGGTCAGCGCCCACACGTTCGCCCCCGCCCGCACACCCTCCTCGGCCGCGCGCGTCAGGTTGCGGCTGCGGCCGTTCGCCGACAGCAGCAGGAGGATGTCGCGCGGCCGGGCGTGCGCGCGCACCTGCCGCGCGAAGACCTCGGCGTGGTCGTACTCGTACTCGTCGCCCACCGCGATGAGGCTGGAGGCGTCGGCGTGCAAGGCGATCGCGGAGAACGGCGGGTGGTCGTCGTGGTAGCGGCCCAGCAGGTCCGCGGTCAGTTGCCTGGCCTCGGCCGCGGACCCGCCGTTGCCCGCGGCGAGCAGCCGGCCGCCCTCGCTCAACCGCTCGGCGAGCACGCGGCCCCATCGCGTGAGGCGCCCCGTCTGCCGACGGAGCGCGCTCAGCGTCTCGTCCAGGGTGTCCAGGTGTCCGCGCGCCACGTTCGGCAGTGTGGTGGTCGCGCTCATGCGGAGGAGGTTTGCCTGCTGTTCAACGTTTAAACTTCTCCGCCGCCCACGCGGCGGCCAGCCCGGCGAGGAGGAAGAGCGCCGCGAGCCACGGCAGGAAAGCGCCACGCATCACCTCGAGTGCGGCGGCGCCCAGCACCCCGGCCAGGGACACCGCGAGGTAGATCGCCGACGCGTTCAGCGACACCACCAGCGACGGCGTCGTGGGCGCGGCGGCGATCAGCTGGTGCTGCTGCGGCACCATCACCGACCACGAGGCCAGCCCGTAGGCGACGACGGCGATCAACGCGCCGGCGAACGTCGCCGTCGTCCACGGCATGAGCGCGAAGTCGAGCGCGCCCAGCGCCATCGCGGCGGTGATGACCCGCATCGGGCCGACGCGGTCGGTCCACCCGCCGGTCACCACGTTGCTGACCGTGCCGGCGACCCCGGCGGCGAACAGTAGGACGGTGAGGCGGACGCCGTCGCCCGCGGTCGCCTGCTCGCCGATCACGCTGAGGTAGATCGTGACCAGGTAGATCCCGACGAACATGGCCACGGTCGCGGTCAGGATCAGCAGCACGGTCCGGTCCCGCAGCGGGGCCAGCCGCGCCCGCAGGGTGGTGACAGGCGGGTTCGGCACCGGCGGCAGCCAGAGCGCGACGCCCGCCGCGGCCACCAGGCCGAGCGCGGCGACCAGCCACATCGTCTGGCGCCAGCTCGCCACCGAGCCGAGCAGCGTCCCGATCGGCACGCCCAACGCGGTCGACGACACCAGGCCCAGCGTGACCAGCGACATCGCGCGGCCACGCCGTTCCGGTGACGCCAGGGCGGCCGCGGCGGTGGAAGCGGTCGGCGTGATGGCGGCGGCACCGGCCGCGGCGATCACCCGCGACGCCAGGGCGAGGCCGTAGTCCGGCGCGAGGGCGGTGACGGCGTTGCCCAGCACGAAGACGCCGAGCGCGGCCAGCAGGACGGTGCGCCGCGGCCAGTTCCCGGTCGCGGCGGCGAGCACCGGGGACAGCACGGCGTAGGCGATCGCGAAGACGGACACGAGCTGGCCGGCCTCGCCGATGCTGACGTCCAGCGAGCGGGCCAGTTCGGGCAGGACGCCGTTGACGACGAAGGCGTCCGTGCCGACTGCGAACGTCGCGATCGTCAGGACGCCGATCCGGGCTGGCAGGCGGTGAGTGGTGGTGACCATGGCTCCTCAAACGGTACTGATCGGTTCCGTTTGAACGGTACTGATCGGTTCCGTTTCTGGTCAAGATCCGATACCGTGGAGTCATGCCGACTCGAGCCCGTGAACGTCTCGTGCAGAGCGCCGAGGACCTGTTCTACGCGGAGGGCATCCGCGCGGTGGGGGTCGAGCGGCTGCTGGAGGTGTCCGGCGTCGGGCGCGCGTCGTTCTACCGGCACTTCGCGAGCAAGGACGACCTGGTCGAGACGGTCCTGACCGAGCGCGACCAGCAGTGGCGGCAGGCGCTGGCGGAGGGCGTCGCGGCGCGCGGCGACCACCCGCTGGCGGTGTTCGACTTCCTCGCCGAGCGGTTCGCGCGGGCGGACTACCGGGGCTGCGCGTTCATCAACGCGATGGCCGAGGTGGGCGACGCGGACGCGGCGGTGTACCGGCTGGCGCGGGCCCACAAGGGGGCGGTGACGGACTACCTGGCCGGGCTGCTGGAGAAGGCCGGATACGCCTCGAGCGCGACGCTCGCGAAGCAGCTGATGCTGCTGGTGGACGGCGCGCTGGTCACGGCGCTACGCGAGCGCAGCGCGGAGCCGGCCCTGAGGGCTAAGGCGATCGCGGCGGCGTTGCTGGGTTGACGGGTGGTGCGGCGTTGGTCGGCGCGGTGGCTGAGGGCGCAGGGGTCGGGTGGGGTGAAGCCGAGACTCCGCGATGTGGGCGGTGGTGGCGCTTTGTGGGCGCGGCGCGGAGCCGGCCTTGAGGGTGAAGGCGATTGCGGCGGCGTTGTTGGGCTGACGGGCGGTGGGCCGCTGGCCGGCGCCGTGGCTGAGGGCGCAGGGGCCGGCTGGGGTGAAGCCGAGACTCCGCGATGTGGGCGGTGGTGGCGCTTTGTGGGCGCGGCGCGGAGCCGGCCTTGAGGGTGAAGGCGATTGCGGCGGCGTTGCTGGGTTGACGGGTGGTGCGGCGTTGGTCGGCGCGGTGGCTGAGGGCGCAGGGGTCGGCTGGGGTGAAGCCGAGACTCCGCGATGTGGGCGGTGGTGGTGGCGCTTTGCGGGCGCGGCGCGGAGCCGGCCCTGAGGGCGAAGGCGATTGCGGCGGCGTTGCTGGACTGACGGGCGGTCGGCCGCTGGCCGCGCGCGGTGGCTGAAGGTCTCAGGGGTGCGGCGGCCGGGGCGGGTGCCAGCTTGCGCCGGTGCTGTCACGCGTGCGGATTGGGCGGCTGGGTGGCGATGGCCGCGGCCGCAAATTCGTGGGACGAGCTCGGTGCGGCGGCGCTGTGGGTGCTGGTGAGTGTGAGGTTGCCCGGGCTTCGAGGCGCGAGGCGAGAAACCAGGTCAGGACTTCACGAGGCGTGCGATGGCGTCGCTCGCTTCGCGGACCTTGACTTCCGCTTCGCGGCCGCCGGCGCGGGCCGCGTCCACCACGCAGCTCGACAGGTGCTCGTCGAGCAGTTCGAGCGAGAACGACTGCAGCGCCTTCGTCGCGGCGGAGACCTGCGTCAGGATGTCGATGCAGTACTTGTCCTCTTCGACCATCCGCTGCAGGCCGCGGATCTGGCCCTCGATCCGGCGCAGTCGCTTGAGGTAGGCGTCCTTGTCTCCGCTGTAGCTCGCCATGTCCGCCTCCGCTCTCGAAAAACTCCCGCCATCATACCCGCTCCCCGTATCCGCACCCTTGCGTCCGATCGGGCCGTCTGTTCATCTGTTTACCTGAACAGGTGATGGAGGTTATCCCGTGAGTGATCGGACTCCGCTCGGCAGGCGGGAACGGATGTCGGTGGCGGGCATGGTGGGCGTCATCCTCGCGCTCAACGTCGCCGGCTGGGGGGTCCTGCTCCTGCTCGTCGTGCCGCAGCACTTCGAGATCGGCGCGTCCGGCGTCTTCGGTGTCGGCCTCGGGGTCACCGCCTTCACCCTCGGCATGCGGCACGCGTTCGACGCCGACCACATCGCGGCGATCGACAACACCACCCGCAAGCTCATCGCCGACGGGCAGCGGCCGCTCACCGTCGGTTTCTGGTTCTCCCTCGGGCATTCCACGATCGTGTTCGGGTTGTGCCTGCTCTTGTCACTCGGCGTGCGCGCGCTCGCCGGGGAGGTCGAGGACGACTCCTCCACGCTGCACGACGTCACCGGCGTGATCGGCCTGTCCGTGTCCGGCACGTTCCTGTGCCTGCTCGGCGTCATCAACCTGGTCGTGCTGGTCGGCATCCTCCGCGTCGCCCGCGACATGCGCCGCGGGCAGTTCGACGAGGCCGAACTCGAAGCGAAGCTCGCCAGCCGCGGCCTGCTCAACCGCATCCTCGGCAAGGCCACCGCCGCCGTGCGCAAACCGTGGCACATCTACCCGGTAGGGGTACTGTTCGGCCTCGGGTTCGACACCGCCACTGAGGTCGGCCTGCTGGTCCTGGCCGGCGGCGCGGCGGCGTTCGCCCTGCCCTGGTACGCCGTCCTCGTGCTGCCGATCCTGTTCGCGGCAGGCATGACCCTGTTCGACGCCGCCGACGGCTACTTCATGAACTACGCCTACGGCTGGGCCTTCGCGCGGCCGGTGCGCAAGATCTTCTACAACATCACCGTGACCGCCCTCTCCGTCGTGGTCGCCCTGGTCATCGGCGTGATCGAGCTGATCTCCGTGCTCGTCGACCAGGCGGGGATCACGAGCGGCCTGCTGGCCTGGATCGCCGAAATAAACCTCGACCACGCGGGGTTCGTGATCGTGGGTTTGTTCGTCCTGACCTGGGTAGTCGCCTGGTCGGTGTGGCGCTTCGGCCGCATCGAGGAACGCTGGGTTACGCCCGGTACGGGTAGGGGGTATAGTCCGGAACATGACTGAGACCGTCTACACCGTCACCGGGATGACCTGCCAGCACTGCGTCGCCTCCGTCACCGAGGAGGTCACGAAGATCGAGGGCGTCCAGGACGTCAAGGTCGATCTGCCGACCGGTTCGGTCACCGTGGTGAGCGCCGCCGAGCTGAGCGATGACGCGATCCGCGCTGCCATCGACGAGGCCGGGTACGAGCTCGCCTCCCGGTGACGCGATGACCGCCGCCCCCGAGCGCGCCGAGGTCGAACTGGCCATCGGCGGCATGACCTGCGCTTCGTGCGCGAACCGGATCGAGCGCAAGCTGAACAAGCTCGACGGGGTCACCGCCACGGTCAACTACGCCACCGAGAAGGCGAAGGTCAGCTTCCCGTCGGGCGTGGACCCGCAGAAGCTGGTCGACACGGTCGTGGCCGCCGGGTACTCGGCCACGCTGCCGCAACCGGCCGGGGACGAGGAAGACCACGTCACCGGCCTGCGGGACCGCGTGCTCGCGGCGGCGGTCCTGTCGCTGCCGGTGGTCGTGCTGGCGATGGTCCCGGCCTGGCAGGTCGACTACTGGCAGTGGATCTCCCTCGCGCTGGCCACGCCGGTCGTGTTCGGCGCCGGCCTGCCGTTCCACGTGGCGGCGTGGACGAACCTCAAGCACCGCGCCGCGACGATGGACACGCTGATCTCGGTCGGCACCCTCGCGGCCTACCTGTGGTCGGTGTACGCGCTGGTGTTCACCGACGCCGGCGAGATCGGGCTGCGGCACCCGTTCGAGCTCACCATCGAGCGCAGCAGCGAAAGCCGCATCTACCTCGAAGTGGCCACGGCGGTGACCACGTTCATCCTGGCCGGGCGCTACTTCGAGGCCCGTGCGAAGCGCCGCGCCGGCGCCGCCCTGCGTGCGCTGCTCGAGCTGGGGGCCAAGGACGTCGCGGTGCTGCGGGACGGCGCCGAGGTGCGGATCCCGGCGTCGCAGCTGGTCGTGGGGGACCGGTTCGTGGTCCGGCCGGGCGAGAAGATCGCCACCGACGGCGAGGTCGAGGAGGGCTCGTCGGCGGTCGACGTGAGCATGCTGACCGGCGAGTCGGTGCCGGTCGAGGTCGGTCGGGGCGACGCGGTCGTCGGCGCCACCGTCAACGCGGGCGGGCGGCTCGTCGTGCGCGCCACCCGCGTCGGCTCGGACACGCAGCTCGCGCAGATGGCGAAGCTCGTCGAGGAGGCGCAGACCGGGAAGGCGCAGGTCCAGCGCCTGGCCGACCGCGTGTCCGGGATCTTCGTGCCGATCGTGCTGGTGCTCGCGCTGGGCACCCTGGTCACCTGGCTCGCGCTCGGCGAGCCCACCACCTCGGCCTTCACCGCGGCGGTCGCGGTGCTGATCATCGCCTGCCCGTGCGCGCTCGGGCTCGCCACGCCGACCGCGCTGCTGGTCGGCACCGGCCGGGGCGCGCAGCTCGGAATCCTGATCAAGGGCCCGGAGGCGCTGGAGTCGACCCGCCGGATCGACACGGTCGTGCTGGACAAGACCGGCACGGTCACCACCGGCCGCATGTCGCTGGTCGACGTGCGGGTCGCCGACGGCGAGGACCGCGACGAGCTGCTGCGGATGGCCGGCTCGCTGGAGCACGCGTCCGAGCACCCGGTCGCCAAGGCCATCGCCGCGGCCGTGGACGAGCACGCGCCCGTCGAGGAGTTCCGCAACGTCGAGGGCCTCGGCGTGCAGGGCGTGGTCGACGGCCGCGCGGTCGTGGTCGGGCGCGCCGCGCTGCTCGCCGACTGGGGCCTGCACCTGCCGGACGCGCTCGCGCGGGCCAAGACCAAGGCGGAGGAGCTGGGCCGCACGGTCGTCGCGGCGGGCTGGGACGGCCGGGTGCGCGGCCTGCTGGTGGTGGCCGACACGGTCAAGCCCACGTCCGCCGAAGCGGTGCGCCGGCTCACGGCGCTGGGGCTGCGGCCGGTCCTGCTCACCGGGGACAACGAGACCGTCGCGAAGGCGGTGGCCCGCGAGGTCGGCATCACCGAGGTGATCGCCGAGGTGCTGCCCGCCGACAAGGTCGACGCGGTGAAACGCCTGCAGGGTAAGGGGAACCGGGTCGCGATGGTCGGCGACGGCGTCAACGACGCGGCCGCGCTCGCGCAGGCCGACCTCGGCCTGGCGATGGGCACCGGCACCGACGTCGCGATCGAGGCGAGCGACCTGACCCTGGTGCGTGGGGATCTGGGCGCGGCGGTCGACGCGATCCGGCTCGCGCGCCGCACGCTCGGCACCATCAAGAGCAACCTGTTCTGGGCGTTCGCCTACAACGTGGCGGCGCTCCCGCTGGCCGCGCTCGGCCTGCTCAACCCGATGATCGCCGGGGCCGCGATGGCGCTGAGCTCGGTGTTCGTGGTGAGCAACTCGCTGCGGCTGCGCGCGTTCTCGTAGGGAAGTAACAACTTCGCGCCTCCCCGGGAGCCGACTACCGTAGCGGTCTCGGACCTGGGGAGGCGTGATGCCCGACGCGATCGTGATCGGTGGCGGCCAGTCCGGGCTCGCCGCGGCCAACGCGCTGCGGGAGGCCGGGCTGAAGCCGGTGGTGCTGGAGGCGGGTGCGGAGCCGGTCGGCTCCTGGCCGCGCTATTACGACAGCCTGACGTTGTTCTCGCCCGCGGGCTACAGTTCCTTGCCGGGCAAGCGTTTTCCCGGCGATCCGCGGCACTACCCGGTGCGCGACGAGGTGGTCGCCTACCTGCGCGACTACGCGGCCGGCCTGGACGTGGACATCCGCACCGGGCACCGCGTGGAATCCGTGCGCCGCAACGGGAACTTCGTCGTGCGGGCCGGGGAGGAGTTCGAGGCGCCGGTCGTCGTGGCCGCCAGCGGGTGGTTCGGCAAGCCGCACACGCCGGCGTTGCCCGGGCTCGATTCCTTCGCGGGCAAGGTGATCCACGCGGCGGACTACCGCGAGCCGAGCGCGTTCGCCGGGCAGCGGATCGTCGTGGTCGGCGCGGGCAACTCGGGCGTGCAGATCGCCGCGGAGCTGGCCGAGGTGTCGTCGGTGACGCTCGCGACCCGCAAGCCGGTGCGGTACGCGCCGCAACGACCGCTGGGCAAGGACCTGCAGTTCTGGTTCTCCGTCACCGGCGTCGCGTACCTGCCGCGCCGCATCAAGGGCGACCCGCCGACCGTGCCGGTGATCGACACCGGCCACTACCGCGGGCTGATCCGCGCCGGGCGGCCGGACCGCCGCCCGATGTTCACCCGGCTCGACGGCAACCACGTCGTGTGGTCCGACGGCCGCCGCGAACCCGTCGACACGCTCCTGCTCGCCACCGGGTACCGGCCGGACATGCCCTACCTCGGCGGCCTCGGCGCGCTGGACGAGCGCGGCATGCCGAAGCACCGGCGCGGGGTGTCCACGTCGGTGCCCGGCCTCGGGTACGTCGGGCTGGAGTGGCAGAGCACGCTGGTGTCCGCGAGCCTGCGCGGCGTCGGCCGCGACGCGCGGTACGTGGTCCGGAAGCTGGCCGCGATGAGGTAGAAGGGACGGTGTGACCGATCGAACCGGGGCGCTGTCCGGCGTCGTCATCGCCGACTTCAGCCGGGTGCTCGCCGCGCCGTACGCGACCATGCTGCTCGCCGACCTCGGCGCCGAGGTGATCAAAGTCGAGCGTCCCGGCGGCGGGGACGACACCCGCGCGTGGGGCCCGCCGCACGCCGACGGGGAGGCCGTCTACTTCCGGTCGGTCAACCGCAACAAGCGCTCGATCACCCTCGACCTCGCCGACCCGGGCGACCTGGCCGCGGCGAAGGCGCTGGCGGACCGCGCCGACGTGGTGGTCGAGAACTTCCGCCCGGGCACGATGGCCCGTTACGGCCTGGGCTACGAGGACCTCGCGGCGGACAACCCGGGCCTGGTGTACTGCTCGATCTCTGGTTTCGGCAGCGGCGCGGGCGCGGCGCTGCCCGGCTACGACCTGCTGCTGCAGGCCGTCGGCGGGCTGATGAGCGTCACCGGCCCCGCACCGGGCGAGCCGACCAAGGTGGGCGTCGCGCTGGTGGACGTCCTGACCGGGCTGCACGCGGCCGTCGGCATCCTGTCCGCGCTGCGCCACCGGGATGCGACTGGCGAGGGGCAGCTGATCGAGGTCAGCCTGCTCGGCTCGCTGCTGTCGAGCATGGTCAACCAGAGCGCGAACCACGTGATGGCCGATGTCGTGCCGGGCATTCTCGGCAACCGGCACCCGTCGGTCGCGCCGTACGAGGTGTTCCAGGCCGCCGACCGGCCGATCGTCATCGCCGTCGGCAACGACCGCCAGTTCGCGGCGCTCACCGAGGCGCTCGGGGTGCCGGAACTGGCGACCGACGAGCGGTTCACCACCAACGCCCAGCGGGTCGCGCACGTGGCCGAGCTGGCCGAGCTCCTCGGCGCCCGGCTGCGCACGCGACCGGCGGACGAGTGGTTCGAGCTGCTCACGCCCCTCGGCGTGCCGTGCGGGCCGGTCAACGACCTCGCCGAGGCGTTCCAGCTCGCCGACCGGCTCGGGCTCGCGCCGCGCGTGCCGCTGGGCGGTCTGGACGTGGTGCGCAACCCGATCGGGCTGACGAAGACGCCGCCGGCCTACCGCCAGCCGCCGCCGAAGCTCGGCGAGCACAGCGACGAGATCCGCAGCTGGCTCAAGGACACCGACTAGCGGTTCGGCAGCAGCTCCTGGGCCTTGGTCTTGAGGCCCTCGACCAGGATGTGCCACGCGTCGCGGTCGCCCTTGAGCATTGCTTCCGTCGTGCTCTTGATCTGCTCGAACGTCGCGTGTGGCGGGATCGGCGGCACCTCCGGGTCGCAGCGCACGTCCAGCAGCGCGGGCCGGTCCGCGGACAGCACCCGGTCCCACGCCGGGCCCAGCCGGTCCGGCGAATCCACCGCGACCGCCTCGAAGCCGAGCGACCGGGCGAACTCGGCGTAGGAGAACTCCGGCAGCGACTGCGACTCCTCGAACTTCGGCGCGCCGCCCATCGCCCGCAGCTCCCACGTGACCTGGTTCAGGTCGTTGTTGTGGAACACGCACACCACCAGCCGCGGGTCGGCCCACAGGTGGTGATAGCGCTGGATCGTGAGCAGCTCGGCCATGCCGTTCATCTGCATCGCACCGTCGCCCTCCAGCGCGATCACCGGCCGGTCCGGGCAGGCGAACTTCGCGCCGATCGCGTACGGCACGCCCGGCCCCATCGTCGCCAGCGTGCCGGACAGCGTGCCGCGCATCCGGCCGCGCATCCGCAGGTTGCGGGCGTACCAGTTGGTCGACGAGCCGGAGTCGGCGGTGACGATCGCGTCCTCCGGGATCCGCTGCGACAGCTCGTGCACGACCCGCATCGGGTTGACCGGGTCCGCCTCGACCATCGCCTGCTGCTCGACGGTCTCCCACCAGGACGCGACGTTCTTCTCGATCTTGTCCCGCCAGGCGCGGTCCTCCCTGCGCCGCACCATCGGCAGCAGCGCCCGCAGCGTGCCCTTCGCCTCGCCGACCAGGTTCACCTCGGTCGGGTAACGCATGCCGATCATGCTGCCGTCGATGTCGATCTGGATCGCGCGCGCCTTGCCGTACTCGGGCAGGAACTGGCTGTACGGGAAGTTCGAGCCGACGATCAGCAGCGTGTCGCAGTCCCGCATCATCTCGTAGCTCGGCCGCGTGCCGAGCAGCCCGATCGAGCCGGTCACGTACGGCAGGTCGTCGGGCAGGACGTCCTTGCCCAGCAACGCCTTCGCGACCCCGGCGCCGGTCAGCTCGGCGATCTCGCGGACCTCGGCGGCGGCGTTGCGCGCGCCCTGCCCGATCAGGATCGCGACCTTCTCGCCTTCGTTGAGGATGTCCGCCGCGCGCCCCAGCTCGTCCTCGGGCGGGATGACCACGGGGTGCGGGAAGCCGGGCGGGCTGGACGGCACGTGCTTGAACGCGTGCTTCGGCGGAGAGTACGGCTCTTCCTGCAGGTCGTTCGGGATGATCACGGCCGTCGGCGCGCGCTTGGCCAGTGCGGTCCGGATGGCGCGGTCGAGAGCGTTCGGCAGCTGCTCGGCGACGTTGACCTCGACGAGGTACTCGCTGGCCACGTCCTTGAACAGCGGCTGCAGGTCCACTTCCTGCTGGTAGGAGCCGCCCATCGCGCTGCGCGCGGTCTGCCCGACGATCGCGACCACCGGCACGTGGTCGAGCTTGGCGTCGTACAACCCGTTGAGGAGGTGGATGGCTCCCGGCCCCGAGGTCGCCATGCACACCCCGACGTGCCCGCTGAACTTGGCGTACCCCACCGCCTCGAACGCGGCCATCTCCTCGTGACGGGCCTGGACGAAGCGAGGTTCGTTGTCCGCCTTGCCGAACGCGGCGACGATCCCGTTGATCCCGTCGCCGGGGTAGGCGAAGACCTGCTCGACGCCCCACTCCCGCAGACGCTTCAGCAGGTGGTCACCGACCGTTTCCGACATGGAAGACTCCTCACGCTCCTCGGCTCAGTCCCACCAGTGACTTACCCGGGCCGCCGCGGCCCGACACCTCGGGCACGGCGGTGCTGATCGCCTGCAGCGGCAGGCCGTCGTAGACCTGCAGGGTCTGCAGGTGGTGCAGCATGATCCCCTCGCGCAACGCCCACGGGCACACGTCGACCTTGCGGATGTCGAGGGTGTCCATGGTCGCCTTGGCGACGATCGCGCCGGCCAGGATCTGCCGCGCGCGCGGCGCGGACACCCCGCGCAGGCGAGCCCGTTCGGACGTCTTCATCTCGGCCAGCCGGGGGATCCACGCGTTGAGCGCGTCGACGGTGAGGGTGCGCCGCACGAACGGGCCGCGCCGCTGCGGCGGCGCCCCGGCCAGCCGGGCGAGCTGCTTGAACGTCTTCGACGTGGCGACAGCGCGGGCGGGCACGCCCTCCCATCTCAGCCGGTCGGCGACCTCGCGCAGCATGTCCCGCACGTGCCGCCGCATCGCCTTGACCTGTTTGACCGACGGCGGGTCGTCCGGCAGGAACATGCGCGTCAGCCTGCCCGCGCCGAGCGGCAGGGACAGCGTGAGCTGCGGTTCGGCGTCGCGGCCGAGGGCGATCTCCAGCGAGCCGCCGCCGATGTCGAGCAGCAGCAGGCGGCCGGCGGACCAGCCGTACCAGCGGTGCGCGGCGGCGTAGGTCAGCCGGGCCTCGTCCTCGCCGGTGAGGAACTGCGGCCGCACGCCGGTGCGCTCCTCGATCCGGTTGATGATCTCGTCCCGGTTCGTCGCGTCCCGGATCGCCGAGGTCGCGAACAGGAACAACTGCTCGACGCGGTGCAGGCGGGCCGCGGCGAGAGCGGACTCGACCGCGTCCACCGCCCGGCAGACGCCCTCCTCCGCGATCGCCCCGCTCTCGTCGATCTGCTCGGCGAGGCGTGTGGGCTCTTTCACAGCCAGTGCGGGCAATGGCGGGGCGCCCGGGTGGGCATCCACGATCTGGAGCTGCGCGGAGTTCGATCCGATGTCCAGCACGCCGAGTCGCATAAGGGCCTAGGTACCCCGTTTAGCCCTGCGCCACACGGCTATCTCCGATCTCATGGAGACGTTCAACTACACCGCGACCGCCGACCTGCCCGCCGACGAGGCGTTCGCGTTCATCTCCGACGCACCCAACCTGCCCCGGTTCCTGCCGCAGGACCTGGCCGAAGGCTGGTTGCGCGCGGACGCGGCGAGCAGACAACTGGCGTGGGGCACGGAGAGCGACGGCGACGATTGCGGTGAGTTGCGGGTGATCGAGCGCGGCCCGGCGCAGTGCGAGATCGCGATGACCGTGCACACCCGGCGCACCGACGGCAACCAGGTGCGCACGGAGATGGAGCAGGCCGTCGCCGCGCTGACCCACAAGGCGAGCGCCGACGCCGACGAGCAGCGTGAGGACCAGCAGGCGGGCTGGGTCTGAGCCCGGCGCAGTGCTCTAATCGGGCACATGCGCGAACACGTGATCGTGTCGTCCACCACCGACAGCGAGGCCACGGCCCGGGAGCTGGCGGCGCAGGCCGTCGAGGCGCGGCTTGGCGCGTGCGCCCAGATCGTCGGACCCATCCTGAGCGTCTACCGGTGGGACGGCGAGGTGCACGCCGATCCCGAGTGGCGGGTGGAGATCAAGACTGCGGCGGACCGGGTGGCGCCGCTGGTCGAGCTGATCAAGGAGCAGCACAACTACGAGGTGCCGGAGATCATCGCGACGCCCATCGAGGGCGGCAGCGCGGAGTACCTCGAGTGGCTGGTCAAGGAGACCAGGGCCGGTTGATCGTTGACGGCCCCGCGCCGAAAACGTAAATTTCTTTCACATGTCGCGTCTGGCCCGGATAGCGCTCGTCGTCCTGTTCTGTGTTGCGATGGTCCCCGTGACGCCGGCATCCGCCGAGAACCGGTTCCACTGGGGAGTCGCCACCGCGGGCTTCCAGTCCGAAGGCAGCGCCCCGGACAGCAACTGGTCGCGCTACGTCGCCAAGGGCGGCGCCGACCCGTACGCCAACGCCACCGACTTCCGGCACCGCTACGCCGAGGACATCCGGCTGGCCCAGGACCTCGGCGTCAACACCTTCCGGTTCAGCGTCGAATGGGCTCGTGTGCAGCCCGCGCCCGGCGTGTGGGACGAGGCCGAGCTGGCCTACTACGACGACGTGGTCCGGCACATCCGCGCCGCGGGCATGACCCCGATGATCACGCTGAGCCACTGGGTGTACCCGGGGTGGGTGGCCGACCAGGGCGGGTTCACCAGCGCCAAGACCGTCGACGACTTCCTCGCCTTCACCACGCGCATCGCGGAGCGCTACGACGACGTGTTGTGGGTGACGTTCAACGAGCCGGTCGCGTTCCTCACCCAGGAGCTGCGGATCGGCGCCGTCAACCCGTTCCAGGTGCCCGCCTGGCAGACCAACGTGGTGCAGGCGCACCGCCGCGCCTACGACGAGATCCACCGGCTCGATCCGGGCGCCCAGGTGACCAGCAACCAGGCCTTCTACGCCGGCTTCAACCCGCTCACCGACCTGGTCGTGATGGACCGGATCAAGGACAAGGTCGACTTCGTCGGGCTGGACTACTACTACGGCATCAGCCTGACGAACCTGACGGCGATCTACGCGGCGTTCGAGCAGTTCTGGAAGGTGAAGCCGCAGCCGGAGGGCATCTACTACGCGCTGCGCTACTACCATGAGCGCTACCCGGACCTGCCGCTCTACGTCGTCGAGAACGGCCTGCCCACGGACAACGGGAACCCGCGCGAGGACGGCTACACCCGCGCCGCGTCGATCCAGGACACGCTGTTCTGGGTGCAGCGCGCGAAGGCCGACGGCATGGACGTCATCGGCTACAACCACTGGAGCATCACCGACAACTACGAGTGGGGCAGCTACCGGCCGCGCTTCGGACTGTACGAAGTGGACGCACTCGGCGATCCGGCGCTGACCCGCAGGCCGACCGACGGCGTCGCGGCGTACCGGGACGTGATCGCGCGCGGCGGCGTCGGGCCGTCGTACCGCCTGGTCCAGGGGCCGGCGCTGTGCTCGCTGACCGCGCCACTGAGCAGTTGCCTGTCGCCCGCCGACCCGTCCGGGCCGCTCGCGCCGCTGGGAACATCCGGGGACCGTCCGTAGTTGTCCGGACATGGCGAAGACGTTGCGGTGGGCCCTGCCCGCGCTGCTCGGCACGGCGGTGGCGGCCCTGTGGGAGATCCCGGTCGCGTTCGGCGGGCGGCCCGACCCCGAGCGCATGCGGCGCTCCCCGCAGTTCCACGACGGCCGGTTCCGCAACCTCGCGCCGCCGCTCGTGCAGCCGGCCAGGGCACGCGACCTGGTCGGCGAGATGGTGTTCGGCAAGCAGCAACGCAAGCCGACCGGACCGGTGCCGCTGGTGCGGCCTGCCGCGCCCGCCGATGAGGGGCTGCACATCACCTGGTACGGCCACGCGTCGTCGCTGATCGAGATCGACGGCCGGAAGGTTCTGGTGGACCCGGTGTGGGGCGAGCGGGTGTCGCCGTCCCGGTTCGTCGGCCCGAAGCGCATGCACCGGCCGCCGCACCAGCTGTCCGAGCTGCCGGAGCTGGACGTGATCATCGTGTCGCACGACCATTACGACCACCTGGACCGGCCGACGGTGGTGCGGCTGGCGAAGACGCAGAGCGCGCCGTTCGTGGTGCCGCTCGGAGTGGGCGCGCACCTGCGGCGGTGGCGGATTCCGGCGGAGCGGATCATCGAGCTGGACTGGGACGAGACGGTCTCGGTCGGCGGGGTGGACGTGACCGCGTCGGCGGCCCAGCACTTCTCCGGGCGGGCCTTCACGCGGAACAACACGCTTTGGGCGTCGTGGATCGTGGCGCGCTCCGGGCGGAAGGTGTTCTACACGGCGGACTCCGGCTACTTCGACGGCTACCGCACGATCGGCGAGAAGTACGGGCCGTTCGACGCCGCGATCGTGCAGATCGGCGCGTACCACCCGGCGTGGCCGGACATCCACATGACGCCCGAGGAGGGGGTCGCCGCGCACCTCGACGTCCGCGGCGGGCTGCTGATCCCGGTGCACTGGGGCACGTTCCGCCTGGCGATGCACGGCTGGGCCGAGCCGGCGGAGCGGGTCTGGCGGGAAGCGAAGGCCCACGACGTGGAGCTGGCGGTGCCGCGCCCAGGCGAGCGGATCGACGTGGACGCCCCGAAGCCGGTCGACCCCTGGTGGCAGCCGATCGGCTGAGCCAAGCAGCTTGAACCAAACCCGAGCTGGGCCGAGGGGCTTTTCTGTCATCCCGGAGCCTGCCCGTCCGGCGAGGACTCCCTTGATCCCTGGACCCGCCGCCTGACACGGCGGCGCGCCCAGCCGCCCCAGATCAGACCCGCACCCTGCTCAACCCGACGCGGTCCGCCGCGCGGCGGATCTTGAAGAACGTGTTCCGGAACCACGCCATCAGCGTCGCGCGCGCGTCCGGGTCCAGCTGCTCCTCACCGGCGGCCTTCACGGCCTTGTAGTGGTCGATGAGGGTGTGCAGCCACGCGTCCACGTCCCGGACGCTCTCCAGCTGCACCATCCCGCCGGTCTCCGGCAGCCGCCGCAGGAACTCCTCGTGCGTGTTGCGGACCCAGTGCGACAGCTTGAGGTCGATCTCGGGGATCACGACCGGCGGGTCCAGCTCGAACGCCAGCCGCGAGCGCCACCCGAGCAGCTCCCGCTCCACCGGGTGGTCCCAGCGGCCGGGGCGGCCCAGCTGATGGCCGGCGATGCGGCGCTCGGCGAACCACAGGAAGTCCTCGGACCCCCGGCGCAGGGTGCTGATCATCGACGGCGCGAGCGCGCCGATCACGGTCCGGTCGACGACGTCCCACGTCGTGCCGCCCGCGAACGGACTGTCGATCTTGAGGGTCTTCGCGGTCCGCACTCTGAATTACTGCCTCATCTTCCCGTTTGTCCGCAACCCGCCAACGGTGTGCTTTACCTCATGCCGAGCCTGCGGTCGAGGCTGATCTCGATCACGACCCGCTCCGGGTTCGGCTTCGGCTGCCGGTGGTACCGCACGGCATAACGGTTTTCCGCGTCCGCCACCGACTCCGGATCCTCGCGGACCACCGCCGATCCCTCCAAACTCGACCAGCGGCGACCGTCCACCTGGCTCACCACGACACGCGCGGGCTGCCCGAGCCGGACGTTGCGCGCCTTGACGCTGCCGCCGCGGCAGATCACCCGCGCCGTGGTGAAGTCCTCGTCCACGGTGACCCCGACCGGCACCACGTGCGGCCTCCCGTCCGGACGCAGGGTCGTGAGCATGCACAGGTGCCGCTCGGCCCAGAACGCCCGCAGCTCGTCGCTGGGCGCCTCGGTGGTCCTGGTCATGCGCGTCCCTTCGCGTCGGTCGGGGTCCATCTTGCCAAGATCTTCTCCATGATGGGCTCCACCCACGCGCTCACCGGCTGGTGCGCCGGTCTCGCGCTCGCCCCGGCCATTGGCGCCGGCTCCGTGCACCAGGCGCTGGCATTCGCCGCGACGACCGCGGGGTTCGCGCTGCTGCCGGACCTCGACCACCCCCACGCTCGCGCCTCGAAGCTGCTCGGGCCGATCACCGGCCTGGTGTGCTGGCTGCTCCGGCACACCTCGGCGGCGCTGTACAAGGTCACGAAGGGCCCGCGCGACGAGCGGGGCCGGGGCAGCCACCGGCACCTGTCGCACACGCTGCTGTTCGCGATCGGCCTCGGCGCCGCGACGACGTACGGCACCCGGGCCGGCGGCTGGTACGTGGTGGCCGGGGTGGTGTTGTTCGCGCTGCTGCTCGCCGCGGACGCGCTGGGGGACTGGCTGCTGCTGGTCGCCGGCGGCGGGGTCGTGTGGTGGGCGCTGACGGCCAGCGCCGCCGCGGAGTTGTCGCAGCTCACCGGCTGGCTGGGGATCGCGGTGGCGGTCGGCTGTTTCGTGCATTGCCTCGGCGACGCGCTCACCGAGTCCGGCTGCCCGTTCCTGTTCCCGGTGCCGATCGCCGGGGAGACCTGGTACGAGCTGCGGCCGCCGTCGTTCCTGCGGTTCCGCACCGGCAAGGGCGTGGAGAAGTTCCTGGTCGTGCCGGTGTTCACGGTGCTGGCGGTGTTGCTGGTGCCCGGCGCGTGGCCGGGTCTGGTCGGGCTGTTCGCGGAACCGACCGTGACCGCAGGCGGCTAGAATCGGACACGATGACGACCCCCGCGAGCCGCACCGGACTGCGCGCCGACGCGCGCCGCAACCGCGCCCGTGTCCTGGCGGCGGCGCACGAGGCGTTCGCGGACGAGGGCCCGTCGGTGCCGCTGGACGAGATCGCCCGGCGGGCGGGGGTCGGCGCCGGCACGGTGTACCGGCACTTCCCCAGCAAGGAACTGCTGTTCGAGGCCGTCGTGCTGGACCGGATCGCATGGCTGGCCGGGCAGGCGCGGGAACGGCTCGACGCGGCCGACCCCGGCGCGGCGTTCTTCGAGTTCTTCGACGTGGTGGCCGAGCAGGCGCTGCTGAACAAGGCCCTGTGCGACGCGCTGGAGGCGAGCACCGGGCTGCCGTTCAAGGCCGCGTCGGACGAACGCGCCGAGTTCCGCGCCGCGTTCGCCGACCTGCTGCGCCGCGCCCAGGCCGCGGGCGCGGTCCGGGCGGACGTCGAACCCGGCGACCTGACCGCGCTGCTCGCGGGCTACCTCGCGATCCAGCGCCAGGCCCCGCAGGGCCGCCCACTGGCGAAGATCATCGCCGACGGCCTGCGCGTCTAGCGCGCGAGCGCCCGATTTCGTCGGTACCTCCTGCGACGATGAACTCGCTGGCCGCGGCCTGACCTGCGTGGGCCCCCACGGCAGGGGTCGTGCGGCCGGTGTCGAGCGCTTCGAGTCTGCGCTGGCGGAGTTCCCGGGCGGGACTGCGGTTCCGGGCGACGTGCCGCGGACCGCGGCGGAGAACTGGGTCGTCCCGGTCGGTGGCAGGCTGGACGCTCCGGTTGCGCCTCGGAGACGCACCCAAGGCGCCGCCAGCCGGAGCGGTCAGCGCTGCACGGCCATCTCGCCCAGCTCGGACCAGTCCTCCTGCGGCACCTCGAAGTTGACGATCCGCGGGGTCTCCGCCAGGTGCGGCGGCAGCGTCCGCTGCGCTTCCTTGAAGTGGTCGGACTGGACGTGCGCGGCACCCGCGTCGCCGTCGCGGAAGGCTTCCACCAGCACGTACTCGTTGGGGTCCTCGACGCTGCGCGACCAGTCGAACCACAGGCACCCCGGCTCGGCGCGGGTGGCGAGCGTGAAGTCCCGCGCGATGTCGGGCCAGTCGTCGGCGTGCTGGGGCAGGATCCGGAACTTCGCGGTGATGAAAATCATGGGTCCACCGTAGAGCCGCGGGGCCGCGACCACATCGGACGCGGCCCCGCGCGGGTCACGGCGTGACGCCGAACTGGTTCGCCAGGTCCGTCAGCATCGCCGAGGCGCCCTGCAGGCTCACGGCGCTGAACCACGTGGTGTCGGAGACGTCGACGATCTTGCCCTTCAGCGTGGCCCACAGCGGGTTGGCCTGGAACTTCGCCTTCGGGTCCTCCGCCGTCTTCGTCTCGTCCTGGTACGACGACACGAAGATGACGTCCGCGTCCAGCTTCGCGATGTCCTCCTGGCTGAGGTTCACCGAGATCTTGTCGCTCGCGTCCGGCTGCCCGGCGGGGCGGGACAGCTTGGCGTCGGCCATCACGATGCCGGGGTAGGACGCGCTGCTGTAGAGCCGCACGGTCGGCTCGCCCTCGACGAACCGCACGATCGACACCGTCGGCGCGCGGCCGAGCTTCGCGGCGATCTCCTGGCCGATCCGCTGCGCCCGCTGCTCGTACGCGCCGATCTTCTGCTCGGCCAGCGGCTCCTTGCCGAGGACCTGCGCGAGCAGCCGGATGTTGTCCTTCCAGATCGCGCCGGTGGTCGTGGAGAAGACCGTCGGGGCGACCCCGGTGAACTGCTCGTAGTACTTCTCGTGCCGCACCTTCGCCGACACGATCACGTCCGGCTTGATGTCGTAGAGCTGCTCGACGTCCGGGGTCTCCAGCGGGCCGATCACCTTGGCGCCCTCGCCGAAGCGGCGGTCCTCGCCGAGGTACTCGGGCAACTGGTCGAAGTTCCGGTACTTCGTGTACGCCACGACCTGGGCTTCCAGCGCGAGCGCGGCGTCCACGTAACTGGTGTCGAGCGCGGCGACCGTCTTCGGCTGCGTCTCGAGCACGGTCGAGCCCATCGCGTGCTGGATGGTGCGCGGGAACCCGGCCTGGCCGGCCCCGCTCTCCTGCGTGGCCTCGTCGCCGCCGCCCCCGCACGCGGTGAGGGTCAGGCTCGCGGTCACGGCCAGCGCCAGTGCTGCTCGCCACGGTCTCGTCATCGTGATCTCTCTTTCGGTTAGCCTTGCCTAACGCGGAGCATAGGATGCGGTTTGTCCCGTTTGGAAGCTCGAGTTGGATAGGCGACATCAGTGACGGTGGTGGCGACAGCCCGGCCACGGACGCGGAGACAGCGTCGTCTCGCCGGTATCGGCGGGCTCGCCGTCCTGCTGGTCCTCATCTGCGCGGCGAGCGTCGCGCTGGGTACGAAGTCGATCCCGCTCGGTGAGGTGTGGACGGCGCTCACCCAGCCGTCCGGGTCCGAATCGGACATCATCGTCCGGTCGCTGCGGTTGCCGCGGACCGTGCTCGGCCTGCTCGTCGGGCTCGCGATCGGTGTCGCGGGGGCGCTCATGCAGGGTCACACGCGCAACCCGCTCGCCGATCCCGGTCTGCTCGGCGTCACGCACGGCGCGGCGCTGGCGGTCGTGTTCGCGGTCGTGGTGCTCGGGATCGACGGCCTCTACGGGTTCATCTGGTTCGGGTTCGCCGGCGCGCTGCTGGCCAGCGTCGCGGTGTTCCTGCTCGGCGCGGTCGGCGGCAAGGGCGCGACCCCGGTGACGCTCGCGCTCGCCGGCGCCGCGGTGAGCGCGCTGCTGCACGGGCTGGTGTCGGCGATCATCCTCGGTGACGAGCGCGGCATGGAGATCTACCGCTTCTGGCGGATCGGGTCGATCGCCGGGCGCGACTTCGCGATCACCGGTCAGATCGCGCCGTTCCTGGTGGCCGGCCTGCTGCTCGCGCTGATGAACACGCCCGGCCTGAACACGCTGGCGCTGGGGGAGGACGTCGCGACCGCGCTCGGCCAGCGCGTGCTGCGCACCCGGGTGCTCGGCGTCGCCGCGATCACGCTGCTGACCGGTTCGGCGGTCGCCGCGTGCGGGCCGATCGCGTTCCTCGGGCTCGTCGTGCCGCACCTGGCCCGCGCGATCACCGGCCCGGACTACCGCTGGCTGGTGCCGGTGGCCGGGCTGCTCGGCGCGGTGCTGCTGCTGACGGCCGACGTGCTCGGGCGGGTGCTGACCGGCGACAACTTCGAGGTGGGCATCCTGCTCGCGATCATCGGGGCGCCCGTGTTCATCGTGCTGGTGCGGCGGCGGGGGCTGAGCAAGGTATGACTCGCAAGGTGCTGGCCGCCGGGCCGGTGGCGTGGACGGTCAAGCCGCGGCTGGTCGCGGTCGTCGTCATCGCGGCGGTGCTGCTGGTGCTCGTCGCCGCGATCAACATCGGGATGGGCAGTTCCCACATCGGGATCTGGAACGTGCTGGAGACCCTGCTCGGCGGCGGGACCCGGCGGGAACGCGGGATCATCTTCGACCTGCGCCTGCCGCGCACGCTCGCCGGTGTGCTGGTCGGCGCCGCGCTCGGGCTGTCCGGCGCGTTGTTCCAGTCGGTCGCGCGGAACCCGCTGGCCAGCCCGGACATCCTGGGCATCACGTGGGGCGCCGGGGTCGGCGCGGTGACCGCGATCGTCGCGGGCGGGTACCGCGGCCAGGTCAGCGGCATGGTGAGCGCGCTCGGCGTGCCGGTCGCCGGGCTGATCGGCGGGCTGCTGGCGGGCGTGCTGCTGTACGTGTTGTCCTGGCGGCGCGGCATCGACGGCTACCGCATGGTGCTGATCGGGATCGGGTTGTGGGCGATCAGCTACAACATCGTGAACTGGCTGCTGGCCGCCGGCGACGTGAACGACGCGGCGCGCGCGACGACGTGGCTGGTCGGCAACCTCGCCGACGTCGGGTGGGATTCGGTCGGCCCGGTCGCGATCGCGCTGGCCGCGCTGGTGCCGATCACGCTGATCTGTGGGCGCACCGTCGGGGGCTTGCAGTTCGGCGACGACACCGCGCGAGGGCTGGGCATCCGGGTCGACGGCGCCCGTGGTGCGCTGCTGTTGCTGGCGGCCGCGCTGGCCGCGATCGCGACCGCAGCGGCCGGGCCGATCACGTTCGTCGCGCTGGCGACGCCGCAGATCGCGGTGCGGCTGGCGAAGACTGCGCAACCGCCGCTGTTCGGGTCGATGGTGCTGGGCGCGCTGCTGACCGTGGGGGCGGACCTGCTGACCCGGTTGCTGCTGCCGGACCTGCCGGTCGGGGTGCTGACCGCGATCCTCGGCGCGCCCTACCTGATCTTCCTGTTCGTCCGGAGCCGCCGGGAGGCACGAGCATGACGTCACGACTGCGGGCCGAGGGCCTGAAGCTGGGGTACGGCGAGCGGCTGGTGGTCGACGGCCTGGACCTGGACGTCCTGGACGGCACGATCACCGCGATCATCGGCCCGAACGGGTGCGGCAAGTCGACCCTGCTGCGGGCGCTGGCGCGGTTGCTGGCGCCGAGGGAGGGCGCGGTCCTGCTGGACGGCGAGCGGATCGACAAGCTGCCGACGCGCGAGGTCGCCAAGGTGGTCGGGCTGCTGCCGCAGTCGCCGGTCGCGCCCGAGGGCCTGACGGTCGGCGACCTGGTGGCGCGCGGGCGGCACCCGCACCAGCGCTGGTACCGGCAGTGGTCGACGTCGGACGACGAGGCGATCTCCACGGCGTTGCGCTTGACCGGGATGGACGTGCTGGAGGACCGCGTGGTCGACGAACTGTCCGGCGGCCAGCGGCAGCGCGCGTGGATCTCGATGACGCTCGCGCAGGAGACCGGATTGCTGCTGCTGGACGAGCCGATCACCTACCTGGACCTGGCCCACCAGATCGACGTGCTGGACCTGGTGCACCGCCTGCACCGCGACCGCGGCACCACGGTCGTGATGGTCCTGCACGATCTGAACCTGGCCGCCCGCTACGCCGACACGCTGGTCGCGATGCGCGACGGGCGGATCATCGCGCAGGGACCGCCGTCGGCCGTGCTGACGGAGCCGCTGCTGGACGAGATCTTCGGCCTCTCGGCGAAGGTCCTGCCCGACCCGGTCTCCGGGACGCCGCTGGTGGTGCCGATCAGCGCACACCTGCAGAACGACGACTGACCGCGGGGGAACCGCCCGGTCGCACCGGCGCTGCTGCGGCCCCATCGCGCCGCCAACGGTGCTGCCGTTGCCGCGTGCCGCCTGCCGCCACCGCGCTACCGCCACCTGGGGGCGCCGCGCCGCCGCCACCGCACCACCCCGGCGGCACCCGGCACGACGGCGCCACCCCGGGGCCGCCGCGGCGGCATCCGCCGCGCCACCGCACCAACCGCCACCCGGGGCCGTCGCGCCGACGGCCGCGCGCCGCCACCGCGCTAACGCCACCAGGGGCCGCCACGCCGCTGCCAACGGTGCGGTCGCTGCCGCGCTGCGCCACCGCCATCGCACCACTGCCACTCCGGGGCCGCCGCACCGACGGCCGCGCGCCGCGTCTCCCGGCGCCACCGCGGGGGCGCCACTGGCGTTGCCACGGCCGCACCGGGCGCGCCGACTACGTGCCGGAGTGGCAACCACCTGCCCGAAGGGCAAACGCGTTGCCGGGAGGGGCGGGGGCAGGGAGTGCCCGGGACGAGGGCGGGCCGGCGAGAGCGGGGCCGGCGAGAGCGGGGCCGGAGAGAGCGGGACCGGAGAGAGCGGGGCCGGAGAGAACGGGGCCGGAGGGGGTGCCGGTGCGAAAGGGGTGGGCCGGGCGCGCGGGTTGTGCTGTAGTGGCGGCATGTCGGCTTCCGCCCTGTTCGCCTACGTTCTCGTCGCGTTGGCCGGTGTCATGACGCCCGGGCTCGACACCATGCTGATGCTGCGCCACACGCTCCTCGGCGGGCGGCGGGCCGGCTTCCGGGCGCTGACCGGGATCAACCTCGGCTGCCTTGTCTGGGGCACGGCGAGCATCGCGGGCCTCACCGCGCTGCTGACGGCCTCCCGCATCGCCTACGACGTGGTTCGCGTCGTCGGCGCGGCCTACCTGATCTGGCTCGGCGCGTCCGCGCTGTGGAAGAGCTTCCGCCGCCACCAGCCCGCCCCGAAGATCAGCGTCGAACCGGCGCGCGGCGCGCTGCGCGCCGGGCTGGTGACGAACCTGCTCAACCCGAAGGTCGGCGTGTTCTACCTGAGCCTGCTGCCACAGTTCCTGCCGGCGGGCCCAGGGCAGGCGGGCTGGGGCGCCCTGCTCGTCCTCATCCACGTGTCGATCGGCTGGCTGTGGATGAGCGCCGTCCTGCTGCTGGCGGACCAGGCGCGCCGGTTCCTGTTGCGGGACGCCGTGCGACGGTGGCTGGACCGTCTCACTGCGACAGTCCTCATCGGACTCGGGGTGCGGATCGCTACGGAGTCCCGCTGAGCGACAGGGCCATGTACTTCACGTCGAGGTACTCCTCGATGCCCTCGGCGCCGCCCTCGCGGCCGAACCCGGACGCCTTGACACCGCCGAAGGGCGCCGACGCGTTCGACACCAGCCCGGTGTTGAGCCCGACCATCCCGGTCGCCATCCGCTCCCCGACGCGGATCGCGCGGTCGAGGTCCCGCGTGAACACGTACGCCACCAGCCCGAACTCGGTGTCGTTGGCCAGCCGGACGGCCTCGTCCTCGTCCTCGAACGTGGTCACCGGCGCGACCGGCCCGAAGACCTCCTCGCGCAGGATGCGCGCGTCCGGCGGGACGTCGGTGAGCACTGTCGGCGCGTAGAAGAAGCCGTCGCCGTCCAGCGCCTTGCCGCCGGTGGTGGCGTGCGCGCCGCGGGACAACGCGTCCTCGACCAGCTCGACGACCTTGTCCCGCTGCTCGGCGCTGATCAGCGGCCCGACCTTCACGCCGTCCTCGGTGCCGTGCCCGACCTTCAGCGACGACATCGCCTCGGTCAGCTGCCGCGTGAACTCTCCGGCCACCGACGAGTGCACGTGGAACCGGTTGGCCGCCACGCACGATTCGCCGTTGTTGCGCATCTTGGCGGTGACCGCGCCCTTGACGGCCGCGTCGAGGTCCGCGTCCTCGAACATCAGGAACGGCGCGTTGCCGCCCAGTTCCATCGACATCCGCTGCAGGTTCGGCGCGCACTGCTCGACCAGCTTGCGCCCCACCTCGGTGGACCCGGTGAAGGACAGCTTCCGGATCCGCGGGTCGGCCAGCGCCGGGTTCACCACCCGGCTCGCCGACGTGCTCGGCAGCACGCTCAGCACACCGTCCGGCAGCCCGGCCTCCTTCAGCAGCCCGGCGAGGTTCAGCATCGACAACGGCGTCAGCTGCGCCGGCTTGACGATCATGGTGCAGCCCGCGGCGATGGCGGGCCCGATCTTGCGGGTGCCCATCGCCAGCGGGAAGTTCCACGGCGTGACCAGGATGCACGGACCCACCGGGTGCTTCGACACCAGCACGCGACCGCCACCGGCCGGGCTGCGCGCGTACCGCCCGTCGATGCGCACGGCCTCCTCCGAGAACCACCGGAAGAACTCCGCGGCGTAGGTGACTTCGGCTTTCGACTCCTCCAGGCTCTTGCCCATCTCCAGCGTCATGAGCCGCGCCAGCTCGTCGGCGCGGTCGGTCATCAGCTGCCACGCGCGGCGCAGGATCTCGCCCCGCTCCCGCGGCGGCGTCGCGGCCCACTCCTCCTGCGTCGCGACGGCCGCCTCGATGGCTTCGCCGACGTCGGCGTCCTGCGCGTCGGAGACCTCGCAGAGCTGCTGCCCGGTCCCCGGGTCCTGCACGCCGAAGCGGCTGCCGTCCGCGGCGTCACGCCACTGACCGGCGAGGAAGATCTGACGCGGTGCTCCATCGAGGGTCATGTGGCGTGACTACCCGTGCGCTCCTCCTCGTATGCCTCCGGCAACCGCCGCATCCGGCGCAACGGCGAGCAGACCAGCCACAGCGCCGAAGCCGCCACCCCTGCGCCCGCCAGCCACAACGTTCCGCGCAGCCCGACCACGCTCGCCAGCACGCCGGCGAGCACGCTCCCGATCGGCCCCGGCGCGAAGTACAGGAACGAGGAGGTGGCCGCCACCCGGCCCTGCAGCCGCTCGGGCGTCACCGCCTGCCGGTAGCTGAGCTGGTGCACGTTGAGCACCACGATGCTCACGCCGGTCAGGAAGTTGCCGACGGGATACCACGCGAGGCCCCAGCCCGGCGTGGTCAACGGGATCATCAGGTACCCGACGCCCCACAGCAGGGCGCTGCTCCACATCAGCCGCGCCTCGCCGAACCGCCTGCCGAGCCGGCGCGCCACGGCCGAGCCGAGCACCGCTCCGGTGAGCCCGCCCGCCTGCAGCAGCCCGATCACGCCCGGCGACAGGTGCACCTCGCGCAGCAGGAACAGCGCCGCCACCGTGATCTGGAACTGCTGGCAAACGCTGACGCACACGTCGTGCGCTCCGATCGCGCGTAGCACCGGGTGCCGGAAGACGAACCGGAGCCCGTCGGCGATCTCGTGCCGCAGCGGCGCCGGCACCCGCGCCGGCGGCACCCGGTCCGGCGCGCGGATCCGCCGCAGCCAGGCCGCGGACCACAGGAAGCTCACCGCGTTCACACCGACCGCCGTCGCCCCGCCGAACAGCTGCACCAGCCACCCCGACAGGCCCGGCGCGGACACCGCCGCGACCGAGACGTTGGCCTGCAACCGCGCGTTGCCCTCCACCAGCTGCGAGCGCGCGACCAGGCTCGGCAGGTATGTCCGGTGCGCCACCTCGAAGAACACCGACAGCACCCCGGCCACCGCCACCACCGCGTACAGCTGCGGCATCGTGAGCGCGCCGAACGCCGCCGCGACCGGCACCGAGCCGAACGCGACCGCCCGCCCGAGGTCGGCCGTCACCAGCACCCGCCGCTTGCGCATGCGGTCCGTCCACGCGCCGACCTGCAACGCCAGCAGCAGGTACGCGAGCGTCTCCAGCGTCCGCAGCACGGACAGCTGGAACGCCGTGGCGTGCAGCGTGATCGCCGCCAGCAACGGCACCGCGAGCAGGTTGATCCGGTCGCCGAACTGGCTCAGCGCGTCCGCCAGCCACAGGCGCCGGAAATCCCCGTGCCGCAACAACCCCCATCGCATGTTCCCCCCTCGCTCCCGCGACCTGAACGACGTTAGCGAGGGGTACCGACAAAAACGGAGTGGCAGAGCCCGGACCCCCCCGACAGGCCCGGGCTCTGCCACTCGAACGACCAGGTACTACCCGATGTCGCGCCGATGAAAACGTGCCAGACCCGTGGCAAGCGCGACCACCGCGATCCCGAGCAGCCACGCGAACGGCGCGACCGCGAAATCGGCGCTCGGCAGCTTCGGCACGTGCGTGAACGGCGAGACGTCGAGCAACAGCTGCGGCGCCTGCACGACCGGCCCGAACAGCGACAGCAGGAGGAACGCCGCCGCCACCCCCCACGCCGCCGTCGCGAACTTCGGCGCGAACCCGAACACCACCACGGCGATCCCGACGACCACCCACACCGCGGGCACCTGCGCGACCGTCGCGCCGAGCACCGCGGGCACCTGGCCGCTCACGTCGCCGACGCGCAACCCGTGCAGCAGTCCCGCGAACACCCCCGACACGACCAGCAGCAGAGCCGTCCCCAGCAGCGAGAACACCAGGTGGCTACCGGCCCACTGCAACCGGCGCACTCGGGTCGCCAGCAGCGGCTCCAGCCGCAGCGCGGTCTCCTCCGCGCGCATCCGCAGCGTCGCCTGCACCGCGTACATCGAGGCGACCATCCCGAAGATGCCGGCGATCGCGGCGAGGAACGTGTCGACCAGGCTCTGCGCGCCGCCCAGCCGCTCGAGCATCTGCTGGGCCTGCGCGCTCTCGCCGACGATGTCGCCGATGCCGGCGGCCAGCGAGCCGAACATGGCCCCCAGCACCGCGAAGCCGACGGTCCAGCCGATCAGCACGCCCTTGTGCAGCCGCCAGGCCAGCGCGAACGGCGACCGCAGCCCGGGCGCCGCCACCGGCGGGCCGGGACGAGCCGGGAAGATGCCCATTCCGACATCCCGCAGCGGCAGCAGCCGGTAGGCCACCGCCCCCAGCACGACGGCCACCGCGACCAGCAGCAGCGCGACGGCCCACCGGTCCCCGGCGAACGGCCGGATCTGCGTCGACCACCCGAGTGGCGACAGCCAGGACAGCCACGAGATGTCCGTGGCCGAGTCGCCGACCGCGCGCAGCAGGAACGCGACCCCGAGCACCGCGGAGGCGATGCCGTTCGCGGTGCGCGAGTACTCGGCGAGCTGGGCGGCGATGGCGGCGACCGCGGCGAACAGCAGCCCGGTCAGCGTGGTCCCGAGCCCGAACGCCACCGACCCGCCCGCGGGCAGCCCCGCGCCGATCAGGCCGAGCGCCACCAGCAGCCCGGTCCCCACCGCGCCGATGGCGGCGGTGATCAGCGCGGCCGTCAAGGCGGCGTAGCGCCCGGTCACGGTCGACGACAGCAACTCCTGCCGCCCGGTGTCCTCCTCCTGGCGGGTGTGCCGCGTGACCGTGAAGATGCAGGCCAGCGCTGTGAACAGGGGCAGGAACACACCGAAGCGCCATGCCGTGAACCCGCCCGCGGTGGACAGGTCGAACGGTGGCCCGTAGAGCAGGGTGATCGACGGGTTCGCGCTCATCCCGGTCGTCAGCGACGCCCGGCTGGCCGCGTCCGGGTACAGCTGGTCGTAGGCGCCGGCGCTGCTCGCCGGCAGCACGCCGATCACCAGCGCCCAGAGCGGCAGCACGACCCGGTCCCGCCGCAGCGCGAGACGCACCAGGTGCCGGGTGCCCACCAGCGCGGTCACCGTGAGCTCGCTTCGGTCGTGTAGTGGCGCAGGAACAGCTCCTCCAGCGTCGGCGGCTGGCTGGTCAGGCTGCGCACGCCGACCTCGGTCAGCTTGCGCAGCACCTGGTCCAGCGACTGGGTCTCGACGTCGAAGCGGACCCGGTTGCCGTCGACCTTGAGGTCGTGCACCTCGGCCAGCGAGCCGAGCCCGTTCGGGTGGCCGGCGAGCTCCGCCACGATCGACGTGCGGGTCAGGTGCCGCAGTTCGCTCAGCGTGCCGGTCTCCACCGCGTGCCCGTTGCGAATGATGCTGACCCGGTCGCACAGCGCCTCGACCTCGGCGAGGATGTGGCTGGACAGCAGCACCGTGCGGCCCTTGTCGCGCTCCTCCTGGATCGCGTACTGGAAGGTGGCCTCCATCAGCGGGTCGAGGCCGGAGGTCGGTTCGTCGAGGATCAGCAGCTCGACATCGGAGGACAGGGCCGCGACGATCGCGACCTTCTGCCGGTTGCCCTTGGAGTAGGTGCGGCCCTTCTTCTTCGGGTCGAGGTCGAACCGCTCGATCAGCTCGTCACGGCGGCGCTTGTCGAGCCCGCCGCGCAGCCGCCCGAGCAGGTCGATGACCTCGCCGCCGGACAGGTTGGGCCAGAGGTTGACGTCTCCGGGGACGTAGGCGAGCCGGTGGTGCAGGCTCGCGGCGTCGCGCCAGGGGTCGCCGCCGAGCAGGCGGACGGTGCCCCGGTCCGCGCGCAGCAGACCGAGCAGGACGCGGATGGTGGTCGACTTCCCGGCCCCGTTCGGGCCGAGGAAGCCGTGCACTTCTCCGGTCTTGACCTGCAGATTCAGGTCGTCGAGGGCCTTGGTCGCACCGAACGACTTGTGCAGGCCCTCGATGGAGATGGCGTTGTCCATGCGGCCGAAGCTACAGTGATTTCACAAAGTTGTGAAGTTAGGAAAACGTATAGATTGGCTGAAGCGCTGGACGAGTGAGGGAGGATGATCTCCATGCGGGACGAAGAGGCGGTTCGCCGGTACGTCGAGCGGCTGGCTCTCGTGCTCAATCAGCTCGGCATCCAGCGCATGGCCGCGCGCGTGTTCGCCGCGCTCGTGGTCACCGACGACAGCCGGCTCACCGCGGCGGAGCTGGCAGAGAACCTGCAGGTCAGCCCGGCGGCGGTGTCCGGGGCGGTGCGCTACCTGGAGCAGGTGGGGCTGGTCGAGCGGGAGCGGGAGCCCGGGTCGCGGCGCGACCACTTCCGGGTGCTCGACAACATGTGGTACGCCAGCATGCGCAAGCGCGACCGCTTCGTGGAGATGTGGCGGGACGCGGCCGAGGAGGGCATCGACGCGGTGGGGGCCGACACCCCGGCCGGCAGGCGGCTCGCCGACATGCGCGACTTCCTGTCGTTCATCATCAGGGAGCTGCCGCTGCTGTTCGAGCGCTGGGAGAAGGAGCGGGCGAGCCGCTAGGGCAGGACGGCCTTGACGAGCTTGCGAGCCAGCGTCGTCGGGTCCCCGGCCTCGGTGTCCCAGTGCCGCAGGAACCCTTGCTGGAAGGCGGCGCCCAGCAACAGCGTCGCGATCGCGTCGGGGTCCGATGTGGACGGCAGGCGGCCCAGGTCCCGTTCCGCGCGGAGGTAGTTCGCCAGCCGGGTCACGGGGGTGCGCGGCCCGGCGCCGTGCTCGTGGATCGCGGCGCGGTGGGCCGCCAGCAGTTCCCGCGAGGAGAACAGGGAAGCGCCGATCGGGAAGCTCTCGGTGTAGAAGTCGATCGCCGTGCTGGTGATCCGGACCAGGTTGCCGCGCACCGTGTGACGTCCGGGCGTGAGGTCGCCGAGCACCGCGTTCAGCCCGGGCAGCTGCGAGGTCATCACGCCGAGGAAGATCTCGGTCTTGTCCGCGAAGTGCTTGTACAGCGCCGCTTCCGAAAACCCGGCGGCGCGGGCGATCTCCTTGGTGGTGGCGCGCGCGTAGCCCTGCTCGCGCATCACCTCCGCGGCCGCGGCCAGGATCTTCTCCCGAGTTCCCATGCGTCCTCAGCGTTCTCTCAGTGCTCGCTTGACGGTTAGTGAGTGCTCACCCACCATAGCAGGTGAGTGAACACTAACCAGGGAGGAAGAATGAAGCTGACGGTGTTCGGCGCGACCGGCGGGACGGGTGTGGAGGTCGTGCGGCAGGCGCTCGCCGCGGGTCACCAGGTGACGGCGGTGGTGCGTGATCCGGCGCGGCTGGACGTGCCGGCGCAGGCGCGGCTGGAGGTCGTGACCGCGGACGTGTTCGACGCGGATTCGCTGGTGCCCGCCATCACCGGCCGCGAGGCCGTGCTGTCCGCGCTGGGCCCCCGCGACCGGGGGCCGAGCGTGATCTGCCGGGACGGGACGAGCGCCATCATGACCGCCATGGCCGCGGCCGGCGTGCGGCGGCTGGTCGTGGTGAGCAACAGCGGCATGCACCGCGAGGGGGACGGGTGGTTCACGCGTCTGGTGGTCAAGCCGCTGCTGATCCGCATGTTGCGCGAGGGGTACGCCGACATGGGCGAGATGGAGCGCCGGGTGATCGAGTCCGGGCTCGACTGGACGATCGTGCGCCCGCCGAAGCTCAACGACGGCCGTCACACCGGCCGCATCGCGAGCGAGACCAGGGGAAACGTGCGCGGCAGCTTCAGCATCTCCCGCGCGGACCTGGCCGACTACGTGCTGCGCGCGGCCGCGGATCCGGAGCTGACGAGGATGGCCGTGTCGATCGCCAAGGGCTAATGTGAACGGGTGTCAACTTCACGTGCTGCCCTGACTCTCGCGGCCACCGTCGGACTCGCCCCGGTGCTGGTCGCCCAGGGCCTGCACGTGCGCCGGACGACACCGCGGCTGCCGGGCGCGTCCGGACCGCTGCGGGGCTCGGCGCACGGGCCGGACCCGTTGCGGTTGCTGGTGATCGGCGAGTCCACTGTGGATGGCGTCGGCGCGGAGACGCACGAGGAGGCGCTGACCGGGCAGCTGGCCGCGGCGCTGGCCCGCAGGCTGGGGCGCGGGATCGACTGGCGCGTGGCCGGGCGGACGGGCGCCAACGCGCGCACCGTCCGGACGGAGCTGCTCGGCGAGGCGTGCCGGGAGCGGGCGGACCTGGTCGTGGTGGCGCTCGGGGTGAACGACACCATCGAGATGCGCTCACCCGCCCGCTACCGGCGCGACCTGCTGGAACTGGTGGTGACGGCGCGGCGGGCGCTCGGGCCGGTCCCGGTGCTGCTGGCCGGCGTCCCGCCGCTCGCCGCGTTCCCGTCGCTGCCGCAGCCGTTGCGCCTCGTGCTGGGCCTGCGGGGTGAGGCGCTGGACGCGGCGGCGGCGACGCTCGCGGGGCTGCCCGGGGTCACCCACTGCCCGGTGCCGCGCGAGGTGGTCGACCCGGAGCTGTTCGCGGCGGACGGGTTCCACCCCGGACCGGCCGGCTACCGGCTGTGGGCGGACAAGCTGGCGGAGACCGTCGCATTGGGCTGATCGGGTGAAACCGGCCGCCGCCGACCAGGTGCTTTGGAAAAACTTCTGTCGCTGTGTATCTGGCGAGGGCCTCCCGGCGTCATAGGGGGCGTTGGCTGGTTGCACACCGACTGGAGGAACGCATGAGCTCTCCCCGGCCCTTCGCCGAGGAAATCCGCGCCGTGCGCGATTCCCTTGCCACGATGGGGGATCCGTGGCAGGCGGGGGAGACGGTGCTCAGCCGGCTGGCGGGCGAGTCGCGCAGGGTGCGACTGGGGGTGCCGGCCCCGAGCGCGGCCGAAGTGGAAGCCCGGGCCGAGTTGCCGGGGCGGATGCTCGAGGTCGCGCTCGGGGCCGCCGGCCAGCCGTGCACCGCGCTGCACGCGCCGGGCAGCACGCTGCCCGCCAAGTTCGACCTCCGCGACGTGTGCGGCCGCAGCTACGTCACGCCGGTGAAGGACCAGGGGGAATCAGGGTCCTGCAGCGCGTTCGGCACCATCGCGGCGCTCGAGGGGACCGCCGCGTACACGCGCCGCAACACCGGCATGCGGCTCGACCTGTCGGAGGCGCACCTGTTCTTCGGGTTCGCGCCGGGACACCGCAAGCCGGGTGACACCGGGTCCTGGCCGGACGACCTGATGGGGGACTGCGCGTCCAAGGGAGTCACCTTCGAGGACTACTGGCCCTACTCGGACGAGGGCACCGGCGCGCTGCACCCGAACTGGGTGAACCGCGTCGCGCGTGCGGAGGGTGTCGTCGACCTGACCCAGGACCCGGCCGCGATCAAGCACCACATCTACGGCTACGGCCCGGTCACCGCGTGCATGGTGATCTACGACGACTTCTTCCACTACACCGGCGGCATCTACCGCGCCACCACGACGGAGAGCAACGGCGGGCACTGCGTCGCGCTCATCGGCTGGGACGACGAGCAGAACTGCTGGATCGGCAAGAACTCCTGGGGCACCGACTGGGGCGAGGGCGGGTTCTTCCGGATCGCCTACGGCGAGGCCTTCATCGAGGACTACCCGGAACCGCGGCCGACGACCCTCGGCTGCACCGGGGTCACCCTGCGCGCGTGGCTACCGCCGCAGCGCGCGCTGCGCCTGTTCTCGGCCGGTGCCGGTGAATGGGTGTGCCTGGAGCAGCTGGGCTGGGTCCGGCTCGCGGGGGACGCCGCGGGCGTGAGCCGTCAGCTCGCGCTGCTCGCCGAGGCTCGGGCGGGCGGGCATCCCGTCAGCCCGTTCCTCGACCAGGGCGTGCTGACCAAGGTTGCCACCACCTACTGATGGGGAGCGAAGCATGACCACGAGCAAGAGCGAGACGCCGGACACCGGCCCGCAGGACGACCCGAACGCCGAACTCGCCGAACTGACCAGGGAGACGCCCGGCTCCGACGGCCCGGCCGGCGTCTACGACCCGAACACCCCGCCGCCGACGGGGGTTTACGACCCGAACACGCCGCCGCCGACGGGGGTGTACGACCCCAATACGCCGCCGCCCACTGGTGTCTACGACCCGAACACGCCGCCGCCGACGGGGGTTTACGACCCGAACACGCCGCCGCCGACCGGGGTGTACGACCCCAACACGCCGCCCCCGAGCGGGGTCTACGACCCGAACACCCCGCCGAACGGCAACGGCACGCCGGCCCACCCGGCCCACCCCGCGCCGCAGGCGCAGGGTGTCTGGGTGCACAACCGGCAGGTCGCGCGGCTGTGGTCGACGAGCGCCAACCCGGGCGTCTGGGTGGACATCGCGGGCCTGGGCTGGAAGCGACTCGCCGCCACCGCGGACGGGCGCAGCTCCCTGACGACGCTGGCACTGCTGGCCCGCAACCACGGGCTGCCGGTGTCCTTCCACGAGAACGCCGCCGGGCAGATCGACCAGATCCTGGTCTGACGACGGCACGCAGACCGGCGGTGGCCGGCAGCCGAGGGGGCCGCCGGCCACCGCCACCCTGGGGAGCTTCCAGTGACACAGATCCGGCTCGCGCAGGCGGATTCGGGGGAGACGGCGCGGCTTCACGTGGGGGACACGGTGGAGCTGCGCCTGCCGGAGGTCCGCGCGTCGGGTTACCGGTGGCGCTGGCGGTTGCCGGACGCGGTCCGCGTGGTGGCGGACGAGCACGTCCGGTCCAGGGAGGTGGCCCACGGGGAGGGGCCACCGGGCGAGGGGGGTGTGCGCCGGCTGGCGCTCGACGTCGTCGAGCCCGGCCGGCACCTGCTCCGGGCGGAGCTGGCGCGGCCGTGGGAGGTGGAGCCGCGCCGCTCCGTCACGTTCGTGCTCGCCGTGACTGCTCCAAACGAGTGATGTTGTGTATCTGGCGTCCGCCTTCGTGCTCTGCACGGTGACGGAGCCGGAGATACTGCCTAGCGCTGACCCGAGGAGAACCACGCGAAGTGGGGGCGAACGCGGTGACGGAAGCGAGGACCGCCGAGGCGGATCCGTCCTGGGAGGGACTCCGCGGACCGGAGCTGTTCGAGGCGTGCCTGGCCGCGGCGCGCGCGGGGGACAAACGCGCGCTGAACCGGCTGGTCGCCGAGCTGACCCCGCTGGTGTGGAACGTGGCGCGCGGCCAGGGGCTGGACAGCCACTCGGCCGAGGACGTGGTGCAGACCGTGTGGCTGGCGCTGGTCAGCCACCTCGACCGGCTGCGTGAGCCGAAGGCGCTCGCCGGCTGGCTGGTCGTCACCGCCCGGCACGAATCGCAGCGTGTGCGCGGGCGGAAACCGCCGCCGGTGCCGTTGACCGACGAACTGGCCGAGACCGTGGCGAGCACCGAGCCCGCGCCCGAGGCCGAGGTGCTGCGCACCGAGCGTGACCAGCGGCTCTGGCGTGCCTTCCGCAGGCTTCCGCAGCGGTGCCAGGAACTGCTGCGGCTCACCGTGCTCGCCGGTCGCGCCGAGTACCGGCTCGTCGCCGAAGCGCTGCAGATGCCGCGCGGCAGCATCGGACCCAACCGCGGCCGCTGCCTGAAGACGATGCGCGAACTGCTGGACATCGAAGGGGGCAGCGTATGAACGACAATCTGCCAGGGGGTGGGGCGCACCCCGGCGACGAAGACCTGCTGGCCGATCTGGGCCGGGTGCTGGCCGCGGTCGACCCGCCCCCGGACGGCCTGGTCGAGCGCGTGCAGTTCGCCCTCGAACTGGAGAACCTCGACTTTGAGATCGCCCAGTGGGAGCGGGCCGACCCGGCGCTGGCCGGCGTCCGCAGCATCACCGACGAGGGCACGATCACGTTCACGGTCAGCGATCTCACGGTGATGATCAACCTGACCAGGGTCGGGCACTGCCACCGCATCGACGGCTGGCTGGTGCCCGCCGCCGCGCACGGGGTCGAGGTGCGGGTGGCCGAGCACGGCTCGTCGTCGACGGTGGCCGACGAGGGCGGCCGGTTCGTGCTCGACGACGTGCCGCGCGGCACCACGCAGATCGTGATCTCGGTCGGCGGGGCCAGCAGCCGCCGCACCGTCGTCACGCCCGCGGTCGTCCTCTGACCGGCTGCTCCCCCCGGCCCGCGGATGTGCTCAGATAGACCACGTGTCAGCTCAGCGTGAGTCCCGGCGTGCGGTGGGCCGGGCATCGGCGCTGCGCGGGCGGGCGGCGGACGCGGCGGGCAACTTCCGCAACGTGGAGGCGGTGCGGCTGTTCAACCGCGCGCTGCGGGTGCTCGCGGACGGGCCGGACGACGTCGAGTGGATCACCCTGCGGGCACGGGTCCTGCTCGGCCTCGCGATGTCGGAGGCCGAGACCGGTTCGGCGGCGGCCGGCCTGCGCCACCTCGACGACGCCCTGCGGCTGACCGATCGGCTGCCGCCCGGGCCGCCCCAGCGGGTCCTGCGTGCGCTGGTCGGCGCCCAGCGGGCGCTGGTGCTCGGCCGGATCGGCCGGTTGTCCGAAGCGCTGGCGCTGTTCGACGAGATCCTGCCGGTGCTGGAAAACGAGGCCGACGACAACGCGCTGTCGCTGACCCGCAACCTGATGAACCGCGCCAACATCAACGTCGAGCTGCAGCGGCCCGCGGCGGCGCTGGCGGACCTGCGGCGCTGCCTCGAACTGGCCACCGAGCACGGCCTGACCCGGCTGGAGGGCAAGGTCCGGCACCTGCTGGGCGAGCAGGGGCAGCTCCTCGGCGACATCCCCGGCGCGTTGCGGCACTACGAGCAGGCCGCGCGGATCTACGAGGACGCCGCTCCCGGCTGGCTCGCCCGGCTGCGCGTCGACCAGGCCAGGGCGCTGCTCGTCGCCGGTCTCGCCGAGGACGCGGCGCGGCACCTCGACGAGGTGCTGCCCGAGCTGTATGCGACGCGCAACGTGCAGGACATCGCCGAGGCCGAGGTCGCCCGCGCCGCGGCCGCGATCCTCGACAACGACCACGGCCGGGCCCGTGAGCTGGCCGAACTCGCGCGACGACGGTTCCTCCGGCGCGGCAACGAACGCTGGGCCGCGGTCGCCGCGCTGACCCGGCTGCGTGCCGACGCCACCGAGGTCCTCGGCGGCACGCGCCGCCCGCCGGCGCGGCTCGTCACGGGTCTCACCGGGCACGCCGACCGCCTCGCGGAACTGGGGCTGCGGGACGAAGCGGCGGTGGCCCGGCTGCTCGCGGTGCGGCTGCTGCTCCGCCGTGGGGACGTCGGCGCGGCCGAGGAGCTGCTCGCGCGGGTGCCGAGGCCGCGCCGCACCACGCCGATCGACCACGTCATGCTGCTCCGGCTGTGCCGGGCCGAACTCGCCGTGGCGACGGGCCGTCCGCGCGCGGCGCTGGCGCAGGCGCGCAGCGGCTTCGCCGAGCTGAGCCGCGTGCGCGACCGGATGGGCGGGCTGGACCTGGTGTGCGGGACCGCGGTGCACGGCCAGGAGCTGGGCCGTCTCGCGGTGGGGCTGGTGCTCGGCACCACCCGCGGCCACGCCGGCGCGCGCAGGCTGTTCGCCTGGCAGGAGCGGACGCGCGCGCAGGTCTACCGCTACGAGCCGCTGCCCGCGATCGACGATCCGGTGCTCGCCCGGCTCATCACCGAGATGCGCCAGGTGCAGCGGCTCGCGCAGCAGAACCGCCTCGACGGCAGGCCGGTGGCGGCGCTGGAGCAGCGCTACACCCGGCTGCAGCGGGAGGCTGGCCGCCTCGGCTGGTACACCAGCCCGTGGGGCAGGCCCCGCCCGGTCAGCTCACCCGAGGAGGTGGCCACCGAGCTGGGTTCCCGCGTGCTGGTCAGCCTGATCGGCCAGGACGGCGAGCTGTCCGCGGTGGTCGTGCGGGACGGCCGGTTCCGGCTGGTGCGGCTGGGCGGGCTGGACGAGGTCGTGGAGATCACCAAGCAGCTGCACGCCGACCTGAACGCGCTGGCCCCGGACCACCTGCCGCCGCCACTGGTCGCGGCCGTCACGGCGTCCGCGGAGAAGCGCGCCCGGCTGCTCGACGAGCGGGTCGTGCGGCCGCTCGCGGACGCGATCGGCGACCGTGAACTGGTGATCGTGCCGACGGGGCCGCTGTACGCGCTGCCGTGGCCTGCGCTGCCGTCGTTGCGTGGCCGTCCGCTGTCGATCGCGCCGTCGGCGACCGCCTGGGTGACCGCGATGCGCCGCGAGCTGATCGACCCGGTCGTGCTGGTCGGCGGGCCGGACGTGCCCGGCGCGATCGGCGAGGTGCGGCAGCTGCGCGCGGTCTACCCGTCGGCGACGCTGGTCGACGGACCGGCGGCGACCAGTTCGGCGGTGCTGGAAGCGCTCGACGGGTCGGGCTTGGCGCACCTGGTCGCGCACGGCGCGCACGAACCGGCGAACGCGTTGTTCTCGCGGCTGGAACTGGTCGACGGGCCGCTGTTCGCGCACGAGACCGCGCGGCTGCGGCGCCCGCCGGATCGGGTGGTGCTGGCCTCGTGCGAGCTGGCGATGAGCCACATCCGGCCCGGCGAGGAGGCGCTGGGGTTCGCCGGCGCGCTGCTGGCGAGCGGGTCCCGCACGATCGTCGGGGCGATCGCGCGGGTGGGCGACCGGGCGGCGGCGGAGGCGATGACCGACCTGCACCAGCGGCTCGCGTCCGGGATCTCCCCGGCGCTGGCGCTGGCGCACGCGACCGCCGCCGATCCGCTGCGCCGCCCGTTCCTCTGCCTCGGCGCCGGTTAGCGCTCGGCGGCCTTGACCAGCTTCGCGGACAGGAACTTGATCGCCCCCGCGAGCGCGGCGCGCACGACCGGCCCGGTGCCGGGGATCTTCTCCTGGAACGACCCGCGCCAGGTCAGCCGCGTGCCGGTGCCGTTGGGCTCGAAGGTCACCTCGCCGCGGTAGTCGCGAACCGGCGCCGGCTCGGCGAAGGTGTAGACGTGGCGGCGGTCCTGCTCGTACTCGAGCGTCTCCTCACGCATGAGCAGCGGCCACGCGCCGACGGCCCGGATCGCGCCCACCCCGCCTGCCGGATCGGCCCACCGGTCCCAGCGGGACACGACGATGAGCGGTTTCGCCCAGTCGGACCAGCGGGCGCCGTCGGTCTCCAGCCGGAAGAGGGTCGCGGGCGGCGCGCTGCTGGTGCGGGTGACCTCGAAGGAGAACGTCCTGGCGGGCATCGGTGACCTTTCCGCTCGGGTAGGGGTTACCGAGCAGTAAACCAGGGGCTTACCGGATGCGGGGGGCCTGACCTTGGGGTTTCATGGATTCATGGGCATCGACTTCAACGAGATCAAGAAAAAGGCGCAAGAGGCGCTCGGCCACAACGCCGGCAAGATCGAACAAGGCCTGGACAAGGCGAGCGGCTTCGCCAAGTCGAAGTTCGGCCAGCACTCCAGCAAGATCGACAACGTCACGTCGAAGGCGAAGGACTTCCTGCACAAGCAGTCCGGCGGCGGGCACGGCGAGCCCGGCCCGCAGGGCGGCCCCGGACCGGCCGGACCCCAGACCGGACCCCAGAGCGGACCCGAGACCGGACCCCAGAGCGGCCCGACCGGACCGACGGGACCGACCAACCAGCCGTAACCGTTACGGCACCTCGCCGATGGCGGTGTCCTCGGTGAGGGAAGTGATGCGGCCGCCGCGCTCGCCGAGCGCACGCAGGCCGTCCCGGGCGTCCGGCGCGCCCAGCGCGACGCGGACGCCCGACAGCGTGGCCTGCCTGGCGGCCGCAAGCGCTTGCGCGCCCTGGTGACCCGAGTCGATGCTGACGGCGAGGCCGCCGGTCGAGGCCAGCGACCCGCGCAGGGCGCCGAGTCGGCCGAGGGCTTCGTCGATCACCGGCAGCAGCGCTTCGCGGTTGCCCTCGGTCATCGCGCGCACCAGCGCCGGCCGGGTGGCGGCCACGCGGGTGCCGTCGGTGTAGGAGCCGGCGGCCAGCGCCATCGCGACCGGCCCGCCGTCCGCTCCGACGGCCGCGAGCACCGCGGCCAGCAGGTGCGGCAGGTGGGAGATCCGGGCGACCGCCTCGTCGTGCGTGGCCGCGGTCAGCGGAACCACGTGCGAGCCGAGGTCGATCGCCAGCCGGGCCACCTCGGCCCACGCGCCGAGATCGGTGTCGTCCTCGACGCACACCACCCACGCCGCGCCGCCGAACAGCGCGGCGTTGCCGGCCCGCCAGCCGGACTCGGCGGTGCCCGCCATCGGGTGCCCGCCGACGTACCTTGCGTTCGGTGCGAACGCCCGCGCGGCCGTCAGCACACCCGTCTTCACGCTGGTCACGTCGGTGAGCAGGCACGACGGCGCGCACACGTCGACCGTCCGCAGCACCTCCTCGACGGCGGTCAGCGGCACGGCCAGCACCACCAGCGCGTCCCGGTCGGCGGCTCGCCGCAGCGCGGCTTCCACGTCGGTCGAGGCGTCGAACCCGTCGGCGGCCGCCGCCTCGGCGTCGGCCGCCGAAGTCGTCGCGCCCCACACCTCGCGCCCCACCGCCGCGGCCGCGCGCAGCACCGAGCCGCCGATCAACCCGAGCCCGATCACGCATACGTCTCGCACGGGGCGTCATCCTGCCAGGGCGTCGAGGGCGAAGGCCGCGTACATCGCGACACCCGCCGGGAAAGCGCCTTCGTGGTGGCGCACGCGGTTGGAGTGGTTGGTCGGGGCCTCCGCCGGGTCGACGTCCGGCGGGCACGCGCCGAGGAACGCGAACGCGCCCGGAACCCGCTGCAGCACGTACGAGAAGTCCTCGGCGCCCATGATCGGGTCGGCCATCAGCTCCGCGCGGCCGAGCACGCGCTGGGCGAGGTCCAGCACCCGCAGCGCCTGGTCCGGGTCGTTCACGGTGACCGGGTAGCCGGGCTCGATGTCGACCAGCACGCGGCAGCCGTGCGCCTCGCCGACCGCTTCGCACACCTTCGGCAGCTCGGCCTTCACCAGCGCGCGGGTGGACTCGGACAGCGTGCGGATCGTGCCCGCGACCTCCGCGGTCTCCGGGATGATGTTGGTCGTCGTGCCGGCCTGGATGCGAGTCACCGACACCACCGCCGGGTCGAACACGCTGACCCGCCGCGTCACCATCGTCTGCAGCGCGCCGACCATCGCCGCGGCCGCCGGCACCGGGTCGATCGCGTTGTGCGGGCTGGACCCGTGCCCGCCCTTGCCGGTGACCTGGACCGTGAACGTGTCGTTCGAGGCCATCAGCGGTCCCGGCCGCGTGGTGATCAGCCCGGACTCGACGTGGGACAGCAGGTGGATGCCGAAGGCCTTCTCGGCCCGCGAGCCGGCGGCGTCCAGCACGCCTTCGTGGATCATGTGCCGCGCGCCGTGGTAGCCCTCCTCGCCCGGCTGGAACATGAACACGACCGACCCGGCCAGCTCGTGCCGGTGGGCCGCGAGCAGCCGCGCGGCGGAGGCGAGCATCGCGGTGTGGCCGTCGTGGCCGCACGCGTGCATGGTCCCGTCCACTTCGGAGGCGAACTCCAGCCCGGTGTCCTCCTGCAGCGGCAGCGCGTCCATGTCCCCGCGCAGCAGCACCGCGGGCCCGTCCTGCGCGCCGCGCAGCACGGCGGTCAGCGCGGAGGTCGACTTCCCCTCGACGATCTCCAGCGGGAGGCCCTCCAGCGCCCGCCGGACCGCGGCCTGCGTGTGCGGCAGGTGGAGGCCCTGCTCCGGCCTCCGGTGGATCTCACGGCGCAGCGCGACGGTGGCCGGTTGCAGAGCCTCGGCCTCGGAGAGCAACGCGGCGAGCCGGGTGTCCGGCAAAGGGGGCAACTCCGTGGGTCCCGTCATCTTCCGATCCTCGCAGAGCGACTGCACCGATGATCCGTCCAGGTATACGGTGTGCGCTATGTCGGTGAAGGAGCCGGTTGCGGGATTCGCGGTGGCCGTGGTCCGGGAGGACGGCAAGTGGCGCTGCAGCGCGCTCGACGCCGGCGCACTCACGGGGTTGGACGCCGCCATCACCGAGCTGGCCAAGTTGCGGTCCACGGGGGCCGTGTTCGGCCTGCTCGCGGTGGACGACGAGTTCTTCGTGATCGTGCGGCCGAGCCCGCGCGGACCGTCCCTGCTGCTCTCGGACGCGGCGGCGGCGCTGGACTACGACATCGCCGCCGACGTGCTCGACGTGCTGCGAGTCGATCCGCCGGACGAGGAGGACGACTCCATCTGGCCGGAGGGCGACCTCGACATCCTCGCCGACGTCGGCCTGCCCGGGCCCGAGCTCGAGGTGATCGCGGGCGAGGTCGACCTCTACCCGGACGAGCAGCTGCAGATGATCGCGCAGCGCTGCGGGTTCGGTGGCGAGTTCACCGCGCTGCTCGACGAGATCTGACGTGTCCGACGCCGACCTGGTGTCCGTGGCGCTGGCCGCGGCGCGGGAGGCCGGCCCGGACGTGCCGATCGGCGCCGCCGTGTTCGCGCCCGACGGCCGGCTGCTCGCCCGCGCCCACAACGCTCGCGAGGAACTGGGCGACCCGACGGCGCACGCCGAGGTCATCGCGCTGCGGGAGGCGGCCCGCGAGTTCGGCGACGGCTGGCGGCTGGACGGCTGCACGCTCGCGGTGACGGTCGAGCCGTGCACGATGTGCGCTGGCGCGCTGGTGCTCGCGCGCGTGGCCCGGGTCGTGTTCGGGGCGTGGGAGCCGCGCACCGGGGCGGTCGGTTCGCTGTGGGACGTGGTGCGCGACCGGCGGCTCAACCACCGGCCGGAGGTGCGCGGCGGGGTCCTGGAGGCCGAGTGCGCCGCGCTGCTCGCCGAGTTCTTCACCGGTCACCGGGACGTGTGACGCCGCGCGAGGCGGGGTAGCCCTCAGTCGACCGCGTCGAAGGAGGGTCGATGAACGTCGTGAAGAACCGGATGACGAGCCGGTCCCGCCAGGCCAAGGGCGGGGCGCGGGAGCTGTTCGGCCGCCTCACCGGCAACCGCCGCCACCAGAGCGCCGGTCGTGCCGAGCGGATCCGCGGTGTCGTGCGCGAGACGACGACCGAGGTGGCGGACTGGGCGGCCACCGCCGCGCGGGACGCGCAGCGCCGCTTCCGCTCCAGGTGAGGAGTGCCTGCAAGCCGCTCTTGGGCGTCTAGTAACCTAGTCGGCGGTAGCGTGTCCGAGCGGCCGAAGGAGCACGACTCGAAATCGTGTGACGGTTGACCCCGTCCGTGGGTTCAAATCCCACCGCTACCGCCGGATCGAACGCCGGGTCTCCCCAAGGGAGGCCCGGCGTTCGTCGTTTCCGCTACCGCACCTCGACGGTGGTCTCGGCCGCGGCGGCGCCGTTCGCGGACAGCGTCAGGGTGGCGGTGCCGAAGGTGACGTCGAGGACCTTCGCCGCCCAGATCGGGTTCGGGCAGGCAGGCACGGGTCCGACGCCCACCGCTGTGCTCGTGAGCTGGAAGGCGGACCGCCCGTGGTGCGGGGTCTGCTGCCGCCCGCTGGTAGCCGTGACCTCGACCTCGGTGTCCTGCCCGGTGACCCGGTGCCCGGCCGGGTTGACGCACTCCACCCGCGCGGTGCCGGTCGCCTTGGCGGTGATCTCGAAGGTCGTGCCGCCGAGGCCGGCCACCTCGCCGGTGCACTCGAAGCCGGCGCCGGTGTCGCTGCAGGCCGCGCTGCCGGTGACGAAGTGACCGTTGTCCGCCTGCGCCGGCGCGGCGAGCGCCGCGACGGCGAGCGCGCCCGCGAGGACGCCGAGCATCCGCCTCATCTGCTTGCCTTTCGGAATGGTCGGGGAGCCCAGTCTCGACTCGCCCGGCCCCCGGCGGCAGCGCGCTCACGCGGACGGGTGGCACGGTTCGCCCGCTGGAGTGCCCGCAGACGATCCGTACCGGCCGCTCCCCGCCTGCGGGAACAGCCCGCCGGCGTGCGTGGGATCCGCCAGCGCCAGGTCGTAGGTTCACCCTCTTGGTCACTTCTTCTGCTGGGGGTACCCGATGAGACTGCTCAACGTCCGCACCCTGTCCGCGGCGGCGGCTGTGGCGGCCGCCGCCGTGCTGGTGCCGGCCGGCACCGCGGCCGCCATGCCCGACCCGCCGGGCGACAGCTGGGACCACACCTTCACGGCCCCCGGCGTCACCGTCTACGTCGAGGAGTACGGCGACCGGATCTCCGTCTGCGACAGCGCGGCGAACGGCTCCAGCGCGCAGGTCAACGTCTGGGCTGATGGCGGGTGGCGTTACAAGGCCGTCGCCAGTGGCGGCTTCGGGAGCTGCGTGACGCACTCGGCGAGCGAGGGCGGTGCCTACAACCTGCCGGAGGGCGCGTTCATCGAGCTCTACTACAAGGGCGTCAGCACCGGTTACGCCACCAGGAGCACGTACGTCAACGACCACTGAGGCACCCTCCGTAGGTCGTAGGCCGGGCGGACGAACCGTTACCGGTTGTTGCCGCTGAGTCTTCCTTCGTCTCACCTCATAGAGGGAAGATGCCTCGACTGTTGATCAGACGAGGGGACTCAGGGTGACGACCAGTCGAAGAATCGGCGTGCTCGCCGCTGCTGCTCTGGCGGGCGCGACCGTCGCCGCCGCACCGGCGTCGGCGGCGAGCCCGGACGTCGTGATCGCCGAGGTCTACGGCGGTGGTGGCAACAGCGGCGCCACGCTGACCAGCGACTTCATCGAGATCGCCACGGTGGGCGGCAGCTTCGCCCTGGACGGCTGGAGCGTGCAGTACCTGCCCGGTTCGCCCAGCGCGTCGAGCAGGTGGCAGGTGACCGCGCTGACCGGCTCCGTCGCGGCGGGCGGCCGGTACCTGGTAGCCGAGGCCACCGGATCGGGTGGCACGGTCTCGCTGCCCACCGCCGACGCCGCCGGATCGATCTCGATGGCCGCGGGGTCCGGCACGGTCGCCCTCGTCCAGGGCACCACTGCCCTCACCTGCCTCACCGCGGCCGACTGCGCCGCCGACCCGCGGGTCCGCGACCTCGTCGGATACGGCTCGGCGACCGTCCGCGAAGGCAGCCCGGCGCCCGCGCCGAGCAACACCACCTCGGTCGCGCGCGCGACGCTGACCGACACCGACAACAACTCCACCGACTTCGCGGCAGGCGCCCCGACCCCGGTCAACACGAAGGGCGAGACCACCGGCGGTGACGCGGGCGGCACGCCGGCCAAGATCCACGACATCCAGGGCACGACCCGGCTGTCGCCCCTGGCAGGCAAGAAGGTCACCGACGTGACCGGGGTCGTCACCGCGCTGCGCACGTTCGGCTCCGCACGCGGGTTCTGGATGACCGATCCGCGGCCCGACGCCGACCCGCGCACCAGCGAGGGCGTGCTGGTGTTCACCGGCTCGACCACGCCCGCGGTGGCCGTCGGCGACGCGGTCACGGTGTCCGGCACCGTCACCGAGTACTACCCGGACAGCCAGACCGGCTCGATCTACCAGTCCACCACCGAGATCACCGGTCCGAAGTGGACTGTTCAGTCGAGTGGCAACCCGCTGCCGGCCGCGACCGCGATCACGCCGGCCACCGTGCCCGGCACCCTCGCCCCCAACGCCGGCGGCAACACCGAAGCCCTGCCGCTGGAGCCCGCGAAGTACTCGCTGGACTTCTGGGAGTCGCACGAGGGCGAGGTCGTCAGCGTGCAGGACGTCCGCGTGGTCGGGCCGTCCACCGAGTACTACGAGCTGTACGTGACCACCAAGCCGCGGGAGAACCGGACCGACCGCGGCGGCACGATCTACACCGGCTACGACAGCCCGAACACCGGCATCCTCAAGATCGAGTCGCTGATCCCGTTCGCGCAGCGCCCGTTCCCGCAGGCGAACACCGGCGACACGCTGACCGGTCTCACCGCGGGCCCGGTCGAGTACGACAGCTTCGGCGGGTACACGCTGCAGGCCACCACACTGGGCGAGGTCAAGGACGGCGGCATCCAGCGCGAGGTGACGCGCAAGCAGTCGCCGAGCGAGCTGGCCGTGGCCACCTACAACGTCGAGAACCTGTCCGCCGTGGACGACCAGGCCAAGTTCGACCAGCTGGCGCGCGGCGTCGTGGAGAACCTGGCGTCACCGGACATCGTGACGCTGGAGGAGATCCAGGACAACAACGGCCCCGAGGGCGAGGGCGACGGCGTGGTGGCCGCCGACCAGACGCTGAAGCGGTTCACCGACGCGATCGCCGCCGCAGGCGGGCCGCGTTACGAGTGGCGGCAGATCGACCCGCAGGACCTCACCGACGGCGGCGAGCCGGGCGGCAACATCCGCGTCGGGTTCCTGTTCAACCCGCGCCGGGTGTCCTTCGTGGACCGTCCGGGCGGCGACGCGACCACCGCGGTGTCCGTGGTGAAGGAGCGCGGCAAGCCGCACCTGTCGGTGTCGCCGGGGCGTGTCGACCCGGGCAACCCTGCGTGGGCGAACAGCCGCAAGCCGCTGGCCGGGGAGTTCGTCTTCCACGGCCACACGGTGTTCGTGATCGCCAACCACTTCAACTCGAAGGGCGGCGACCAGCCGACGCACGGCCGGTACCAGCCGCCGACGCGGAGTTCGGAGGTGCAGCGCGGGCAGCAGGCGCAGGTGCTGCGCGGGTTCGTCGACGAGCTGCTGAAGGCGGATCCCTTGGCGGACGTCATCGTCGCCGGCGACCTGAACGACTACCAGTTCTCGCCCGCGCTGAAGACGCTCACCGCGGGCGGCGCGCTGACCGACCAGATCGACCGGCTGCCCGCCGACGAGCGGTACAGCTACGTCTACGAGGGCAACTCGCAGGTGCTGGACCACATCCTGACCTCGCGGGCGCTGTGGTGGGTCGACTACGACGTGGTGCACATCAACGCCGAGTTCGCCGAGCAGGCGAGCGACCACGACCCGCAGATCATCCGGTACCGCCCGACCCTCTGACGCCGGGGCCGCCGTCGCCCTCCCGGGCGGCGGCGGTCAGCGGTGCAGCTGGCGGGCGCGACGTTGAGCGGCGCGGGCGGCCTGCAGCATCGCCTCGGCCAGGTCCGACGGCTTCACGTGCTCGAAGAGGGCGGAGTTGATCGCGACTTCGAGGACCTCCCCGTTGCCGGCGACCCCGACCTCGACCAGACCCCAGTCGTCCTGGGCGGTGACGACCTGCTGGGCGGCCTGACGCCGCCGGGCGGCCTGGCGCTCCTCCACGGCCTCGGACTGGGTGGTCAACTCGCGGTTCACCGGATCCTCTTCCTCTCACCTGGCTGCTACGACGTGACCGACTCCCCACCGGTTCCGTGGGGAACCAACCACAGGCGCGCAACGTCGGAAAGATCATGAACTGGGTACGCGCGACCGTCGACCACCTCTCCCGCCGCGAGGTCTCACCCGTGGTGCCGGCGACCCTGCGCGGCGACCTGAGCTGGGCGCGGGCGTACGTCCGCCGCGAGATGCCGAAGCCGGACACCCTGGAGCCGGAGAGCTGGCTCCGCCCGGCGAACTAGGAAGTGTCCTGTAAGTCATCGGAGCCAGAGGATGATGGCGGCGATGGTGAGTTCGGCTTGGTAGTAGGCGGCGCGTTTGGCGTCGCGGGTGGCTAGGTCGCGGAACTGTTTGAGCCGGTTGAGCGATGCCGTCGAGCAGTGGCAGTTGTGGGTTGTCGCCGGCGTGGCCGCCGGTGAGCAGCACCCGCATCGGCAGCCCGCGGCCATCGACGGCGAGGTGGATTGTGGTGCTCAGTCCTCCGCGGGAGCGTCCGAGTCCTTTCCCGTCGACCGCGAGCGCCTCGACGCCGGGGGCGCAGCCCCCCTTTTTTCCGGGCGCCAGCAGAATGCTGGTGCGCCCGGACCACGCTCGAATCAACCGAGATGACCCACGCGACCTCGCCGACCGAGGTGTCCTTGACGATCACCTCGTCCAGGATCTTCTGCCAGGCGCCGTCGGCGGTCCACAACCGCAACCGCTCGTGCACGGTCTTCCACGGCCCATACTGTTCGGGCAGGTCACGCCACGGAGCGCCGGCGTAGCTTCCACAGAATCGCGTCGAGCACCTGCCGGTGATCCCGCCACCGCCGACCCCGACCCGACACCGGCACCGACGGCTCAATTCGCGCCCACGCCCGATCCGTCACCTCACCCCGACCCACCACAACCCAAGATCAAACCAGAACCGCAGCTAGATCAATTACAGGACGCGAACTAGTCGCAGCGCTCGGCAGAGTGGGCGCCGACCACCGACGAGGGGCAGCGCCCCGCGATCCGGCGTCGCACTGCTTGCCCCGCCACCAGGATCCCGTGGTCGCCACCACGGCGTGCCGAGTGGTGCACCGCCGGCCGGCGGCGGCACCCACGCTCAGCGCCGCGCGCGCCACCCCAGCGACAGCACCGCGTCCACCAGCTCCTGGTAGGTCTCCTTGACCTCGCGCAGGTAAAGATCCAGCCGCCCGGCGTAGGCGTGCGGTGCGGGCGCTGGGTCGGCCCCGACCTCCAGCCACGGCAACCTGCTGACGTTGTCCTGCGCCATCCGCCACCAGTGCTGCGCGCCCTGCACCGTGCGGGCCTCGCGCTCCTTCGCCTCCGCCACGGCGGCCTCCGCGGCCGCGATCTCGGCGTCCAGCTCCTCGGCCCGCCGCCGCTCCCACGCCCGCAGCTCCTCGGCCGCCTTGCCGGCCAGCCCGACGATCTGCTTGTACTCCATCGCCGCGTTCATGCCTGGTGCTCCGGCCGGTCGAAGGGGATCATCACCTCGGGCGAGACGTGCGTGCTGCGGTCGAAGAACAGCGCCCGCCCCGGCCGCGGCGACCAGTGCACGACCTGCCCGGCCGCGAACTGGCTCAGCTCCGCGCCCTGCACGTCCAGCGCCGCCCACGCCCCGATGTCGTCGGTGCCGGCGAACCCGAGCGTGTCCTTCAGCCGCGCCGTGCTGCGCCACCACCCGATCGTGTGAGTGCCCTTGCCTGGTCCCTGCTTGAGAACCACCCGGAAGTGGTCCAGCCCGCTCTTGAGCTGACCGGGTTGCTTCTGCTCCAGGATCGGCAGCGCCGCGTCGACGCCGTACAGCAGCAGGATCCGCGCGTGCTCGGGCGGTTCCTCGGCGAGCTTGGCCATGTGCTCGCCCAGTTCGACGTCGCTCAGCCGCACCACGCGGTGCCCGTCCGACTCCAGCCCGTCGGCCAGCTCGCCGACCGCGGGCGCGCACCGGTCGACCAGGCACGCCACCAGGAACTCCACCTCGTGCGGCGGGTACTGCTTCGCCAGCGAGCGGGCGGCAGCGTCCATGATGGACAGTGCCTCGGCGATCGCGGTGCCCATGATCGCCAGGTTGCGGCCCGGCGCCCCGGTCAGCTCCACCGCGCACGCCGTGTCCTCGACGTCGATCGACTGGCCCAGCAGCGCCCGCGGCGGCCCGCCCGGCGTGAGCCCGGCGAACGCGGCGGAGTGCTCCAGCACCGGCGAGTGCGCGCCGTCGAACAGCCGTGGCCGCTGGTGCTCCTGGGCGTAGCGCTCCCATAGCTCCCGTTGCAGTGACGAGAAGATGTCCTTGCTGCTGGCGTCCGGCACGTGCGCGAGCTGGTTGCCGTGCGCGACACCCGAGTCGTGGTTGACCACCGCGTGCCACTTCGGCGCGGCAACGGCCGCGTTGTTGGTCTCGGCCAGCACGCGCCGCGCCTTGGGCATGGCGATGCGCAGCGTGCACTGCTCGAACACCGCCGGCTTGCCCCAGAACGCGTCGATGCCCGCGATGTCCTGGCTCGCCAGGATCAGGTGGATGCCCTGGGCGCGGCCACGGCGGGCGATGTCCTCCAGCAACGCGGTCGCCTGGTTGGTGACGCCGTCGCGACCCGCGAACAGGTACTGGAACTCGTCGATCACCGCGACGATCCGCGGCCAGTGCCCGTCCGGGTCCTGGGCGCGCAGCCCGGCCAGGTCGGTGACCTCGTGCTCCTTGGCCGCGGCCGACCGGCGGCGCAGCTCGTCGGCGAGGAACCGCAGCAGCGCCAGGCCGAACTCGCGGTCGGTGTTGACGTTGACCCCGATCAGGCGCGCGTGCGGCAGCCAGCTCGCGTCGCGGCGGCCCGGCGCGAGCCCGGCGAAGGACACGCCCTCCTTGAAGTCCAGCAGGTACAGCGCGAGCTCGTCCGGCGGGTAGCGCGCGGCGAGGCTGCCGAGCAGGGCGTAGAGGAAGTTGGTCTTGCCCGAGCCGCTCGGGCCGCCGATCAGCGCGTGCGGGCTGGCGTCGCCGATGACGACCTCGACCGGATCGCCCTCGAAGAACCCGACCGGCGCCCGCAGCTCGCGCGCGGAGTTCTCCTGGCCCAGCTCGGCGGGCAGCAGGTCGCGGAACGACCGCGGACCGCCCTGCTTCTCCACGATCGCGTCGGCCAGCCTGCTCGCCGCGGCACTGACCTCGGCCGACGGGATCGGCGGGTCCAGGTCGACGACCAGGTTGGGCCCGGTCATGCTGGTCGCCGCGTGGTGCTCGTCGAGCATCCGGATGTTCTCGAACGCGCCGCCGAGGATCGTCGGGATGTCGACGGTGATCAGCGAGATCCCGGCGGCCAGCGCGGCGCCTGCGATGCGCTTGAGCTCCCGCAGCGGTTCCGGCGCCCACGTCTCGCCGTTGCCGAACAACACGACGATCCGCCACGGCTCGACGCGTTGCCCGAGCTGGTCGCGCAGGCCGCGCAGCGAGGTGTGGCCGGCCTGCATGGTGTGCGCGTGGATGCGGCGGATGTGCCCGGTCACCTCGTCGAGCAGGACGCCGAGCTGGTCCGGGTCGTACAACGTGACCGCGGACGTGCGGGACAGCGGGTACAGGTTGGGCAGCACGGCGGTCAGCTGCGCGACGTCCCACAGGTGGATCCGCACCGAGCCCAGCTCCATCGTGCTGAGCACGCGCAGCAGCAGGCCCTCGATGAGCGCTTCGACGGCGGCCCGGCCGCGGACGGCCGTGGTGATCGCCAGGTGCGAGTCGTCCAGCAGCGGCACCACCACCGGGAACGGCCCGGAGTCGTCCATTGTGGACGAGCCGATGCGCCACAGCGGCGGCGGTTTCAGCGGTTCCCGGCCCGCACGGCCGAGCCACGCGCTGGGCGGCAGGCTCGCCGGCCCCGGCGCGACGCGCGCGACCAGGTCCCGCAGCCGCGCGGGCACCGTCGCGGCGTCGGTGTAGAACGCGGCGTGCTGCGCGTTGAGCTTGTCCCGCACCCCGGCCATCACCGGGCTGCGGAGCGCTGCGGTGAGCTTCTCGTCCCCGGCCGCGTTGTCGATGCCGACGCGCACGATCTGCTGTTCCAGCTGGAGCCGGGCCAGCTCGGTCTCGGCGATCTGGCGGCCCGCCTGCGCGGCGCCGAGCACCATGCCGAGCTTCTCGCGCATGGTGCCCAGTGCCGTCACGACCCGGCGTTTCTGCTCGTTGGCCTTCGCCATGGCGCGCCTACAGCCGGGCCAGGTAGGTGTTCACCAGCTCGTCGGCGGCGCGCAGCCGGTCGGCGTCCTTGCCGAGCCGGTCGACCGCCGCCGCCAGCTCCGGCGGCACCCACGCGTCGGCCTGTTCATGGGCGTTCACGATCACTTCGCGCGCTTCGTCCAACAGCTCCACCGCACGGTTGGTGTGTTCGCTTGCCTCGGCCAGTTTCGCACGGAACGCGGTCAGCTGCGCCTGCAGTTCGGGGAGCGAGAACATCTAGAGGCGGGCGGCGTACGACTCGGCCGACGACACCGCCGCCTGGATGGTGTTCTGCTGACCGCTGATGCCCTGCAACGCCTCGGCGAGCATGCTGTTCGCCTGGGTCACCTCCGGCTGCGTGCTTCCCGAGGTGACCTGGCCCAGGATCTGCTGGGCCTCCTCGAGTGCCTGAGCGGCCTGCTGGAGGGCTGCGACGCTGGCGTTGCACTTCTCGTTCGCCATCGCGATCCCAGCGCGGATCTCTTCCACTCCGGCCATAGTGACGCGGGTTCTCCTCGAGCTAGCGGTTAGTACGGCCGCGTGTGCGGCCTGTCAACAAACTATCGGTAGAGCGGACCGGAGCATGAGCCTGGTCACTGGTGCATCCGGGTGAAGCGCGGAGCCGGTTCACACGGCCGTGTGCGCCCTGAACGCAGAACGCCGGGCCCCTGTGGGGTGCCCGGCGTCGTGCGAAGAGCGGAGGATACGGGATTCGAACCCGTGAGGGCTGTTACACCCAACACGATTTCCAATTCCGCTCCGGCCGGTTCAAGATCGGCCGGACGGCTTGTGACCAGGCGTTTTGCGGTACGGCTGCAACATGGGGGGTAGTCTGAACGGGGCTGAACTGCAACCCCAACTGCAACCCGGGTTGGGCCCTCAGTTGCCCGCTGCCGCCTGGGTGGTCCTGTCACACCGGAGGGTCCCGAAACGGCCGCGAGCGGCGATCTCAGCCCGCCGGTTCCCCGGGCGGGGAGGCGGGTACGGGGCGCAATGAGCCTCGCAGTCGCATCGCCGCCCCCTGTGTTTCAGCCGGTCCCTGCCAGCTGGGCGGGTGATCTCATCCGCTCATTCGGCTCATTCGAGCAGCTCAGCTCGGGTGAGGGTGCCGAATGAGCAAACTCATTGCAGCTCGGGATCCTCATTCGCGATCTCATCCCGGAGGTCGGCCGCTTTGGGCCTCCCCGCGCGCCGTTACTCCTCGGCTTCCGTCCCCGGCGGTTGGGGCGGTCGGGTCTCAGACGGCGACTTACTCCCGGAACCGTCAGAGGGCGTTGGGGGTGGGGTCGTCGCGCTGGCAACGCCCTGTTGCAGCGCGGCTTCGACTTGTGCTAAGCGAGCCTCCCTGTCCTGCTGCCTTCGCTCGTCCTTGGTGTCACCGTCCCTGGTGAAGACCCTCAAGCCGCGCGTGCCGACCCCTTCGCCCCACAGGCGAACCGCCTTGCTGATGTTCTCGACTTCCTTAGCTATATCGTGAAGACCGCGCTTCTTTACAAAGATGATCGGGTCTAGTGCTCCCAGGTCTAGTGAGAACTCGTAGCGATGCGGAACGCTCTTTCGCGAATTCCTTCGGAATATCTTCGCGGCGCCCTGGCTGGTGAAGCTAACGGTGGCGGTGTAGAACTTGGGCAGGTCGCTGTTGGCTCTGGCGAAACCGAAATCGAGAAGCGTTCGCCACTCTTGGCCAGGGACTAACGTGCGGATGGTTTCTGGAAGAATCACCTCTTCCGCTGCCCCGTTGTCGTCTCCTGTGCGCTTCAACGGCGGGTCGGTCGTGATTTTAATGTTGAACGCCGACGTGTTGCCGAAGTTCTTAACCACGAGATCTACTGTGGTGGTCGATGCGTCGAATTCGAGGAAAGCGGCAACATACGGGTCGGCTTGATCTTGGCGCAGTCTCTTCGCTTCGCGGACTTGCCGCCATGCGATTGTTGCTGCAAGGGCAGCGATGGCCGCGGTGAGCAGGTTCGCGAAAGCAGACCACGTTTCAGGAGACCATGCCGCAAATGCTGGCCATTCCATGGCGAGCGTGTGGCTTAGAGGGTTCACGCCGTGTTGTCGTTGCTGCGTCGGTCGCTGTTACCCGTTAGGTCTTGGCCCGAGTTAGATCCGGCGGTTACTGGCTGGGAGAGCTGGTTCCCCGTGCTCAAGATAGAGTGTGGTCCCCTCCGTACTCGCCCGGTAAGCCTGCGACAGACGACGCGCGAGGCGCGGGATCACGTACTCGTCCAGCTTGTCGACTGGCACCCATTCCCAATGGTCCAGCTCGTCGTTGTCGAGCTGAATCGCCTGCTCATCCGAGCCGAGATCGCCGCAGCTGAAGACGTACAAAATCTTGTCGCCCTCCTTTTCGTTGGGCGCCCAGTCCTGAATCAGGAGGCGAACCGGCTCCCGTTCCAGGCCGATTTCCTCGCGAATCTCGCGCCGACAAGCCGCCGCTGGCGACTCGCCCCGATCGACGTAACCGCCGGGGATGTCCCAGCGGTTTCCGTAGGTCTTCCGGACGAGTAGCACCCGATCGCCGTCGACGAAGAGGGCGCCGGCCGCAATCCGGGGCGTCGCGAAATTCGCGTCAGGGCTGGTCATGGCCCCTACCCTACGATGCGCATCCGGCGAGCCAACCTATCCACCTCGATCGGGGGCCGTCCGGGGCTGTTGCGTACCCACGTGAGAACGAGCTGCCGGGCCAGGTAGTGGTGTCGTACCTGCTCAGGCGCGAGACGTTCAGCGTCGAGGACGGTAGCCGCGGCTGCGTCCCTGCGGTTCGTCAGGTTGTAGGCGCGGGCGACATCAAGCAGATGGCGAACTCGCCGCTCGGTCGGCAACGCTCCCGTGTCGAGATCAGGGCCGAGGTCCATCGCTATCTGAACGTCGCCCAGTTCCATTGCCGTGTTCACCCGGTGAATGGTGACGTTGGTTGGCCCGAACGCGGTCCATAGGTGGTTCCGATCCCCGCCCAGGCGATTTGCCGCGTCTTCGGCTTCCTGGAGATAGCTCCGGGTCGTGGCGCGATTCTCGGCGCGGGCAGCAGCCATAGAACCGGCCAGGAAGAGCGTCCCGTAGACGGACTGCAAGTTCCCATCGTCGTCGGTGAGGTGCGGTTGCAGGTACGCGGCTCCGGCCTCCGTGAGCTGCATCGCCGGTTCGTGGCGGCCGGTGGACAGTAGGGCGAACGCGACTGACCGGAACAGTGACCCGGTGATCGCGTGGTTGCCCGTCGCCTGGGCGGCCGTGAGGCCGCGCTCCGCTGCGATCCAGGCGAGGTCCGACTCTCCCAGCTTGGTCAGCACGGAAGCGGCAGCCTGGTAGCTCAGGGCGAGGAGTTCGTGCGCTCGGATGCGCTGGTCGCCGTCGTACTGCCGAGCCGCAAGCAGCGCGTCAGCCAGGAGCAACGGGGCGCGCCCGGCGGCGAAGCCGAACCGCGATGCCTGGTAGGCGTCGAACACCGCCCGCAGCTCGCGCTCAAGCTCGTCGAGGGCCGGGGGTTCCGCGTCTGGCGCAGGGGCGCTCAGCAACGGCGTGAGCTGCCGGTAGTCCATCAGCGCGGCCCGGAGCGCGGGCACGGTCGAGACTCCGCTGTCCGCCGTCCAGTCCAGCAAGGTCGGCTCGCCGATCAGGTCGCCTAGCGACACATCCAGGGCGTCCGCGAGGCGCCGGATCACGGACAGGCGATCAAGCTCGATGCGGTTGTTCTCGGCCTTGCCGAGCCAGTCACTCGTCCGCCCGATGAGGCCGGCCAACGCCTCCTGGGACATGCCGCGCCGTCGCCGGTACCAAGCCACGCGTTCGCCGATGGTCAGGTTCTCGGTCATTCCTCGCATGGCTCTACCCTTCCCGCGCGCTCGCGAAGGTACCCGGAAGATTTTTCCGGGTCGTCTGCTCGATCTGGGTTGACCCTTGTCTCATGCGACAGCAGCGAGACCAGAACAACCAGCTGACAGCAGTCGCCGGGCTGAACCGCTCAGCGGCGCTACTGACTGGGGAGACGACCCTGGAGGTCTGCGAGTTGGCGCTCGATCTCGGCGATCCGAGCCGCCATGTCCTCCAGCGCACGTCGCAGCGTGGCGACTTCGCCACCATCGTCAGTTGCCTCGGCAGTCGCGCGAACGTACGAGCCTTGCCCCTGCCGCGTGACGATCAGCCGATCACGCTGGAGATCGGCGAACGCTCGCTTGACGGTGCCGACCGACACGCCGAACTGCGCCGCCACTGCGCTGTGTCCTGGCAGCTTGGCACCAACCGCGTACTCGCCGCTGCTGATGGCCGTCCTCAGCGCGTCGGCGACTTGCTGGTACGGCGGACGCGGGTCATCCGGGTTCAGCTTGTCCACGCCGACCAGGATACGCGGCTAGGTCGACTACTCCATCTAGGTGAACATAGATTAGCTACGTTGTCTAGGTTGACCATGTTGTCTAACGTCTCTCTTGTCGCCGGGAAGCCCGGCAGCAAGCAGGAAGCCCCGGCCAGTGCTGCAACACCAGCCGGGGCGCACATCGAAACCTTGGGAGCGTCGATGCAGTTCGAGGATAACCGCATGTACCGGGTCAAGGCCGTGGCTGAGGCACTGGACGTCTCGGTAGCGACGATCTACCGGGCGATCGAGTCCGGCAAGCTGGACGCCCTGAAGATCGGCACGGGCAAGGGCACGATCCGGATCACCGGCAAGGCCGCGAACATCTACGTCAACGCCTGCTCCGGGGCCGCCTACCAGGCTTATGTGGTCGAGGGTGCTCCGATCGCCGCGAGCGACGACGTGGCGGGGGAGGTGGCCTGAGATGGTGCCGACGACGACCGCCACGTTCGGACAGATGGCCGTGCAGGTGCAGACCTCGCAGTACGGCGAGCAGCCTCGAACGACCGCGTTCAGCGCTCCGCTGCGCCTGAGCGAGGAAGAGATGGTGGGCGCGCTCTTCCGGTGCGCCGAGGTCGGGCTGACCGCCGATGAACTGGACGACCTCGAGTACGTGCGGGAGTGCGTGGCCGGCCAGGTCATCAACGCCGGGCTGGACGAGATCAACGAGGCGTGCGCGCGAATGGCCAACCTGACTCCGGACAGCGAGTGGGCCGACTTCGTGCCCGAGCTCCGGACCGCCGTGCGACGCGCGTTCGCACTGGACATCCCTGTCCCGCGCAAGCCAGTCCGGCGGCGCCGCGACCTTGCGGAGGTGGCCTGAGATGGCGGCCGCCCGTTTCGGTCAGATGGCCGTGCAGTTCGTCAGCGGTCACGACGAGCCCAGCCAGGGCGTGGTGTTCCAGGTCGCGCCCGTGCTGGTCAGTGAGGAGCACCTGGTCGCCGCGCTGTGGTACTTCGCTGCTGAGGGTGTGGAGGCCGAAGACCTTGCCGACACCCGCTATGTGCGGGAGGTCGCGGCGGATGTGATCGTCAATGCCGGGTGGTGTGCGGTCGCCGAAGCAGGCGCGCGGCTGCGCGGACTCGTTCCTGGCAGCGCTGAGTACGGATGGGCGGAAGAGATCCGCGGTTACGTCCGTCGCGCCTTCGTCGACATCCTGGGCGCGGCCGTGCCGAGGCCACGCGCCGACCGAGGTGAGTTTGCGGCCGCCCGGTAGGAACACGCCGCTTTCTGGCTCGGCGGGTCCACCCCGCCCGCCGCGAATCGAGTTCGACTCGCGGTGATGAACGCGCCCGCCGGGCCGGGCCCCCTCGACCAGTCGCACGGGATCGACCCTCGATCGCTCGATCGTGAACGCCTCGATTTATCGCGCTGACCTGCATGAGTCGAGGCCGGATCGAGGGTCGATCCCCACCACCCGCCACCGTTCACGAACCTCGTGAGGAGCATCGATCGTGACTTCCCCTCAGGCAGCCGGGCGGCATCTGCGGCCCGTGAACGCCCAGGGCGAACCCGTTCACGAACCGTCGCCGTTGGAGTCGGTGAACGGCGACGAGTCGGCCACCGTGAACGGTGTCCGGCGGGTACGGCTGACCCCGGCTGCCGGTATCAGGCTGCGCCCCACGTACTGGCTGTGGGACGGTCGGATGCCCCACGGCGCGCTGACAATCGGGCCCGGCCGCGAGGGTATCGGCAAGTCGCTGTTCTGTGCGTGGCTGGCCGCTCGCGTGACCCTTGGCGAGCTGCCCGGCGTGCATGAGGGCACGCCCAAGAGCGTCATCTACGCGGCCACCGAAGATTCGTGGGAGCGCACGCTCGCCGGACGGCTGATGGTGGCCGGCGCGGACATGCACCGTGTGTACCGGGTCGAGGTTGAGCACGTCAGTGGTCACCACCTGCCGCTGTCCCTCCCCAAGGACTGCGATGCGCTCGGCGAGGAGATCGTCCGCCACGACGTCGGTCTGCTGATCGTGGACCCGCTGATCTCGGCCGTGGACGGCTCACTGAACACCAACCAGGACGCTGACCTGCGCCGCGCGCTCGAACCGCTCGCCGAGCTGGCCGGTGCCACCGACTGCGCGGTGTTCGGGCTGGCGCACTTCAACAAGGCCACCGGCACCGACGTGCTGTCCCGCATCATGGGCGGCCGGGCGTTCTCCGCCGTCGCTCGCGCGGCGATCGCGTTCGCGCGGGACACGACGGCGGACGACGGCTCGTGCGTGATCTCGCAGGTGAAGAACAACCTCGGCCGCCTGGACCTGCCGTCGCTGCGCTACCAGGTGGACTCGATCGAGCTGGGCACGGAGGAAGGCCCGGCCCAGTGGGGACGGCTGGTCATGCTCGGCGAAACCACCACCCACGTCAACGACCTACTCGACGACGCGCCCGGCGACGAGGACCGGCACGAAGTCGATGACGCGCGGGCCTGGCTGGAGGACTACCTGGTCGGTCAAGGCGGTACCGCCGCGTCCTCCGAGGTCAAGAAGGCTGGCAAGGCTGCCGGGTTCTCAGAGCGCACCATCGGCCGTGCCCGGAGCCGCCTCAAGCTCGTCTCCAAGCGCGAAGGATTCCCGTCCGCCACCTTCTGGAGCCTCCCGTGATCCACCCTGCCCAGTCGTGCCAGCAGTCATGCCATCTGGGGTCTGTCGTGCCACCGCTGGCACAACTGCCGTGCAGGCCTCTGACCAGCCAATACGGGTGCTGGTGGTCGCAGTCGTGCCACCAACTCGGCAATGGCAGGACTGACAACAGCCCCGATCAGTTGGTCCAGTCCTGCCATGCCTGCCTGCCCTGGCACGACTGGACCGTGAGCGCACTGTTGAGGCAGGTCAAGTGCCAGGTTCTCAGTCGTGCCAGGGCTGGCACGACTGAGAACACGTGGCACGACTGGGCAGAAGCCTCAGGCAGTGGTCGCCTGGTCCTCGGCGCGTGTTTCTCGCCGTCCTTCCGGGTCACGGAGCTTGAGGTCGACGTCGTGCGCCTCGACGCTGCCTTCGTCGTAGTGCGGGATCAGGGGATAGCCGTACCCCGTGTCGTCGATCGCCCAGGCCACAACAGGATCGCTCCACTCCTCTCCGCTTTCGAGCGTGCCAACAACGCGCCAGCCCGGCTGAGCTGGCGTGACGACGGGCGGCCACCGCGGGCACTGCTCCAGCCCCTGAAAGCCCTTCATGCGAGAGGCGGTGCGCAGCTGCCCCCGACGCGGGTCCACTACCAGAGCGTCTCCTTCGTCAGAGAACTTCTCCACTGTGATGCGAGTGGGGGTTGGGAGGTCGTCTTCCTGGATCAGAGCGACCCAGCCGGTGGGCGAGTAATCGATCATGTTTCGAGTCTGCCGCACCTTAGCCAGCTGCGGCAGATCACGCCCCCCGTATCCGCCGCCGCTGTGCGTACAGGGAACGGGCCAGGGAACCGCGACGGCGGGAGGGAATTTTCCCTTCTCGCCTCCCCGGCCGACTCCCTAGGTCTGACCTGCCCAAACCGATCTCAAGGGAGCGAGGGAACGACCACTCCAGCGGCCCGGCAACCCCCGGAAACACGGCTCTCGCGACCGGGCTGCCGATTCCCTCCCTCCCGTCAGCGGCGGGTACGGGGAGGCCCTCGGCGCCTGACTGTTCAACCGCCGAGGACATCGGTCACATACCCGGGGCAGCCGCAGGTAGTCGCGATCCGGCCGCCCCCCGGTGTGCCCGCCGACGGGTTAGGCCGGGGGTTAGATCGCGGGTTAGCTCGCCGCACGCGGGTTAGATTTCTAACCCGACGCCCGCAGACGCTAACTCGTGGCCTGACCAGCAAGAAGTTAGCTGGGTTAGGCGGGTTAGGTGGGTTAGATCGACCCTCGCGGCCCCGTCGAAACCGGGGGCACGGGACTTCGGCCCGAACTAACTAACCCGGCCGCGAGCACGGCTCGCCTAGGGCGTGTCTGACAATGATCGCGGTTGGTGGCTGGGATGCTGCTGGTCGTGTCGCGGTTTCAGATGCTCTCGGATGAGCAGTGGGCGTTGATCGAGGACTTGTTGCCGGCG